>JADFKK010000397.1 GCA_022564995.1 Planctomycetota bacterium
ACGGCGACGATGCGTTTCGCTTCTCGCTCAACGTCGTGCCGGGCGACGTGACGGGCGACGGGCGTGTCGATCGGGCCGACCTCGTCGATTTGATTCACGCGCTCGGAGATCGAACCGCGTCGGCCGACGCGCTACGACGTGATCTCGACGGCGACGCGCAGATCGACATCGACGATTTGCGCGCGGCGCTGCTGCGAGCGGGCAGCGAATTGCCGACGGGAAGTCCGCATCCGCCTGGGTCTGCTACGCCGCAAGCGGCAGTCGACGTGGTGTTCGAGCGTTTGGGCGGGGCGGGGGCTAATGCCCTGGCCACGTCGGCGAGTAATTCGCTCGCGAGCAGCGATCGGCCCTTGCGCAGCGAAACCCCCGCCTTCCGGCGGAGGCTGGGGTCTTCTCATAGGCGCGGCGTCAGCGATGGCGATGAGCAGCTTGATCGACGCTCGTCCCGCCGTTCGGACCGGCGCGTGTTGTAGGAGGCGTCTCCGACGGCGATCAATCGGATTCCGTCTGATTACGCTTGGCAAGCGTAACAAACAATTGGGCCAGCGACTCAACGTCTTTGCTCAGTTGACCGTATTCGTCAGCCACCGGCTTATAATGTTTGAAGCCGATTATATGGGAGAAGTAGTTCCCAGCAGCGCCACGATCGCGACAAGACCGATCAATTTACCTAGATCCAGCGCAGCGGATCGCGCTCTCGCCGGCTGGCCCAGACGTTAAGCTCTGGGAATTGCTCGCCGAGCAAGTCGGCCAGATGTTCGACGGCGAATCGTTCGCTGGCATAATGCCCGGCGAGTAGCAGGGCCATGCCGGTTGCTTCGGCTTCGAGACAGGTATGAAAGCGGGTTTCTCCGAGCACCATCGCATCGCAGCCGGCCTGGCGTGCGGCTGAGAGCAATTCACCGGCGCTTCCGCAACCCACGCCGACGGTCTGAATCGACGGCTCGGCGGAGCCAACGACGTGCAGGCCGTCGACGTGGAGAAACTGCTTGAGTCGTTCGGCCAGTTGTTCGAGGGTGCAAGCTTCCGGCAATCGGCCCCAGCGGCCGGTTCCCACCGCTTCGTCGTCGGCCAGCGCCGGTTGGTCGCACGGCACCAACGGCTTAATGTCGATCAGCCCCAGGCCGTCGGCCAATCGGCGGTTAATGCCGCGGGCCGCTGAATCGAACGCGGTGTGCGGGCTGTAAACGGCAATCCCCGCGGCGATCAGATCGAGCAGCAGCCCGCCCTCAACCGAGTCTCGCGTCAGACGCTTCAACTCACGAAACGGCAGCGGGTGATGAGAAACGATCAGTTGGGCGCCATCAGCAATCGCCTCGGCGGCGCTGTCGGGAGTGATGGTCAAACAAGCCATGACTCGGTCGAGCGGGCCATTTCGATCGCCGACCAGTAGCCCGACGTTATCCCACGGCTCGGCCAGCGCGGGCGGAGCGAATTGTTCGAGAAATTGGCAAAACTTATCAACCGTGGTCATAGGTTACTTCTTCGCTTCAAAGTGATAGATCAGCACTCGCTCACCCCCGATCTCCTCCGCGCGAAGCTCCAGCGATTTGCCGAGCAACTGTTTCCCGTTGGATAGGCGGTAAACCTGCTTGTTGGTGCCTCGGCCGTCGAGTTGTACGATGCCATGCACGCGCCGCCGTTGGGGGGCGAGCAAGTAACATTTGAATCGTGCGGGTCGGTTGACGTGGTTGGTGACGCGCTGAGTGACTTCAAGTTCGCCGGCCTCGTTCATCTTGGTCGACATTTCGATCACCACGTCTCCCAAGCCGACGTCGATTCGTCGAAACACGCTGAATTGAAATCGCCGGTCCGTATTGACGTCGAAATGGACCTGAACTTTTTGCTCGCCGCTGCTGGCACCCAGGGGTAGCGTAATCGTAAAGGGTCCGTTGAGGGTTTCGCCCACCGAGAGATGAAATCGCTGCGTGCGCGGAACGGTTGACCAAACCTGCGGTGTGTCGAGGGTAATCTGGCCGCTGGCTCCCTGAGTGAAGGTGTTGGTCATGCGATAGGCGTTGCTTAGTCCTCGTCGGAAGACACTGGGAATTTTCGCCCGCGCAAAGGAGAACGATCGTCGCCAGCGGGCCACCGGAGCGCTGACTCCGATGACGAAGGTCGGCACCACACCGACCTGAATAATCTGTCGGCGCTGTCCGCTTTTGAGAACCGTTTCCTTGACTTTCAGGCGGCGTCCCCAAATATCGAAGTGTTTGATGTCTTCGCCCAGAAAGATCGTCTCTTCGGTCGGTTTGTCGGCCCACACGATCATGACTGCTTCGCTGCTGCCTCGCGTAAAAATCTGGTTGTGGCTACCGCTGGGCATGACAATCGAATTTTTGAAGGTGGCGCCCGAGCCGGTCACTTTCGCATCGAGTGGTTTGGCTCCGGCCAACGCAAAGGCGGCCGTTCGCCACGGCAGGAATAATTCGCCTGGCGTGCCGTCTTCGCGCATCAGCCCTCGCTCGGCATCGAACGGGTCGGGAATGAAGACTGCGTCGACGCCACGAATTTTGGCTGCCATCATGCGAAACACCAGATCGGCGGCTCGTGTTTCGAGCGAATATTCGCTACGCGCCAGCGGATGAAGCACAACCCAATGTTGAACATTGCTGTTTCGCTTTTGGGCCAAAAAGGCGGCCAACTCGTGCTGCGTCAGCGGCGGGTCTGCGGAGACCGACAGAAATTCCCACGGCGCGTCGGTCGTCGCCGGCATTTCGTTGAGCCATCTCCATCCAATTCCCAACTGAACTTCCTGGCCGAATCGCTCCAGGCGTTTTTTGACCTGCGACAGCTTTTCTTCCAGATTAGGATAGCCGACGAAGCTGTTGTCTTCGTCGCGTCCAAGCTGCCACCATTTGACCTTCAACGAAAGCCGCGTGAGCACCGGCTCCAGCGACGGGAACCAGAGCACGCTTTCTGTCGAAAAAATGGCCGCCGCGGTTGGTGATTCTCCACCCCCAAAATGTTCCAGCAAGTCTTCGGGCGGGTTGTACAACAGGCCGACCAATTCGACGTTCAGCAGCCCCAGACGTTCGGCAAACCACACCAGGCGGTCAACGCGATCTTCATCGTCCTTGTCGTACCAAACCGGGAACTTGACCCAGTGCAAGCCGGCCAGCCGTATCACGTCGGCCAGATCGGCCATCGCCAAAGGAGAGTCGCCCCGAGGCAGTGTCCAGCCAAATTCGCCCTTCGGCGGTCGAGTCTGGGGCGCGACGAAGGCCATCGTCACGTCATCTTGATGCACGATGCCTTTTTTTCCCTCGATGGTCACGAGCAGGCGATAGAAACCGAAATCGGCCTCGGTGGGCTTCCAATCGTCGACCAGTCGCCAACGGACCTTGCCGGCGTAGCCTGTGTTTTCCGACTCCTTTTCGGTGAGCACGAAAGACTCGTCAGACTTACTGTTGCGCATCGCCTTGCCCTGCAGGCGACGTTGTGCCTTGGCGACGGGACGATTCCAGACGTCGAAAAGCTGGAACTTCACCATGGGGTTTGCTTCAGCGATTCCTGACAAATCGCAGGTGATACTGGCCTGGTCGAATTTCGTATAGATATTGTGCCTGCGATCGGTTGTCAGTGTCATCCGCGGCAGCCGCGCCAGCCAAACGTCGTCGAACAGCGCCGCGCCGCGCAGATCTTCGCCGCTGCCAGAGGGCGTCAGGTGCAGACCAATCACCGCATACCGAGCGTCTTTATGGCCGGGCGATACCGGGCCAATTCGCACTTTGGTCCATTTGTTCGCGCTGTTGTACCGCTTCGTGTATTTCGACTTTCCCAGCAGCTTTCGCTCGGCATCGTAAAACGACAGCGTGCAGTAGGCTTGATGGTGCTTGAGCTTCTCGGTCTTGATGCTCGCCTCCATCACGTAGCTGTACAACGCACCCACGTCGATCGGCGGGCTGTGAACGACCGCCGCGCCGCCGTCAAGCTCGATCCGCAGGCAACGCTTGCCCTGCACCGACGGTTCCTCGCTAATACGCATCGGCAGGTAATCGGGATAGCCCGCTCCCCGACGCCGCGTCCAGTGGTCTGGCCACTGGTCGAAGTTGGTGTCCGACTTCTCTTCAAAGCCACACTCAAAGAGAGTTACCGCCTCAGGGTGCCTTTGCCCCGTGGGCGCGGGCGCAGCGGTCGCTACAATCAACAGACTCAGCAAGACATGGGTCATCCGATATTCTCCGCAATCGAAACAGAGTTCCTCTGCACCTATCGTCACCGTAGTTTGCCTACTCAACCCACTCACGGCCGATCGTTACGACTGGAAGGACCGCGACGTGCCAGAACTAAAAATTGGTATAGTCATTGCCGCCTTGCCGGTGCCGTTGCGGCGAGCCTTTCAATTGGCCGGCCAATCGGGCGCCGACGCCGTGGAGATCGAAGCCGTCGGCCCGCTCCGCCCCCGAGAGCTTTCCGACTCCGGCGTTCGGCAGCTTCGCAAGTTGATCGCCGATGAAGGATTATGCGTGGCCGCCGTTCGCTTTCCGACCCGCCGCGGCTACAACGTGCTGGAGGATCTCGACGCACGGATTGACGCCACGAAAGCGGCCATGCAGCTTTCCGCTCGGCTGGGGGCACGAATTGTCACCAATCACGTCGGTCGGGTGCCGGAAGATCGTGAAGACCCTGCGTGGGGCGTGATGCTCGAGGCGCTGTCTGACTTGGCGGCTTACGGCCAGCACGTCGGCGTCCAGTTGGTCGCGCGAACCGGCAGCGAAACGGGCACGGATCTAGCCCGGCTGCTCGATGCGCTACCGTCGGGCGGTGTGGGCGTCGACTTCGATCCCGGCGGGCTGATTCTCGGTGGTTACTCGCCAGCGGAAGCAATCACGGCGTTGGGCTCCAAAATCCTCTACGTCCACGCTCGCGACAGTGTCCGCGATCTGGCGGCCGGCCGCGGCGTGCAGGTGCCCTTGGGTCGCGGCAGTGCCGATTTTCCGGAGTTGGCGGGAATGCTCGAGCAGCACCAATACCGGGGATTCTTCACCATCGATCCCAGCGGCGGAGAAGATCCGATCGGCGAGATTTCCCGCGCCGTACAGTTTTTGCGCAGTTTGTGATGGGAATTTGGGATTACAGAGCCGCCCTGTCCTCAGGGCGATGTACGTTGCGCGGCCAACATGCACCGCCGTGGGGACACGGCGGCTCTCTCCCTCCTCATTGTTCATCTCCGCCATGAACTATATTATGCTAAACTGTCCCGTCCCGACTCAAAGACAATCACGTATTCGCCCCTTGATCCGTGAAAGGAAGTTCGCCATGCAGAATCCACGATTCATTTCCGCTGTCATGCTCGTCGGCCTGTTCGTTGTTGGTGCCGGCTCTCTCGCCACAGCAGAGGATAAATCCGGCGATGACAAAGCGGCGGCCGGCCGCGCTGCGCTGGAAAAAAAATTCGAGCAAACGCTCACCGGCGCTACCCTCGTTGGTTACTTCACGCTGAGCGGCAAGGAAGACGCCAAATCGCGCAAACAGGAACGCTACACCATCAGCAGCGTCAAGAAAATCAAGGGCGACCTGTGGCTGTTTACTGCCCGGGTGAAATACGGCACGCGCGACATCACCGTGCCGATGCCGCTGCACGTAAAGTGGGCCGGCGACACGCCGATCATTACGCTGACCGATATGAAGATTCCGCTGCTCGGCACCTACACGGCCCGGGTCATCATCTACCGCGACAAATACGCCGGCACCTGGAGCGCCGGCGATCACGGCGGCCACCTATTCGGCACGATCGAGCGGCCTAAAGCCGACAAGAAAAAATCGAAGTAGACGCCGCCTCGGCTGTTGAAAACTTGGTCTTGTGTTGGTTAGTGGATCACGCCGGTTTTGTATCGTTGATGTGCCAAAGGATTTTAACTAGCCCAGGCATTTATGCCTGGGAATCAAGACAAACGTCATCCATTTTTCATCCCGCCCCTTTAGGGGCCTGCACGCCGCTGGAAAACGCCGCCTCGCATGTTCGAGAACGTCATGCATCTCGTATGATAAAAAACCGTTGAGATTTGACCTGGGTACATTAACTTCTCCGGTCATGGCAGACTGGGTGTTTTTGGAAGTCGCGAGGAGATCTTACCTGCCCCTGAGGCTTTGACCTCTTCTTTCAGATTGATCCCTCCGACCTTTGACGAAGCGATAGTTACATCTTACGGCTCGACCGTTGATCACGAGGATTCGCATGTCGAAGGGTTTGAGGAGGAGTCTTGCGACCGACCATGGACACGGCACCCTGCCTCTTTCCTGGAGTATGTATTGATGAACGATTGCAAAACGACAACACAGAACGTAAC
>JADFKK010000398.1 GCA_022564995.1 Planctomycetota bacterium
CCGTCGTATTTCTCCAGGGCCGGCTTGGGGTCGAACGTGTCGACGTGGCTCGGCCCGCCGTTCATGAACAGGAACACGACGTGTTTTGCCTTGGCGGGAAAATGCGGCGATCGCTCGGCCAGCGACCCGGCGAATGCCCCGTCGCGCGACAGCAGGTCGATCAGCGCCAGCCCGGCGAATCCCCCGCCGGCCTGCCAGAGAAACTCCCGGCGCGTGCGACCGCAGGGTGTGTGGTTGGGGATGAAGCGAGAGTATTTGGCGTTCATGGCGAGGCTTAGTCCGGATAGACAAATTCGTTCAAGTTCAGCATGACTCGACATAGCTGCACGAGCGCGCGGCGGCGCAATTCCATCTCGGCCGCATCCTTTCCGGCCTCGGCTCGCAAATGTTTCAATTCACCCGCATAGAACGCCTGCATCGCACTCTGCTCCGTGGCGGTCGGCGTGCGACAAAACGCCAGCCGCCAAGCGTGGTTGATTTGTTTTACCAAATCGTCGCCGGCCTCCTTTTCCAGCCGCGCGGCCAGATGCCGGGCTTGACGATTGACGAAGTCGCCGTTGTAAAGCGTTAGCGCCTGGGTCGGCACCGTGGTGACCGCCCGCTTGGGCGAAGTGCGGGTGGTGTCGCACAGGTCGAGCACTTCGAGCATCGGCACCAGCAGCGACCGCTTGATGAAGGCGTAGATGGTGCGCCGCGAGGCCGCCTGCTCGTTAAACGCCGGCCAGATCGACGTCTTGTCGGCGTGATTCAGCAGCGCGTCGCGGGGAATGAACGGGTACATCGGCGGGCCGTACATCTTGCGATCCAAGCGGCCGGAAACCGCCAGCATCGAGTCGCGAATCGCCTCGACCTCCAGACGATGATACGCCTGTCGCCACAGCAGCCGGTTTTCGGGGTCGGCCTGGGCGTAATCCGCGCGCCGCGCGCGGCTCATCTGATAGGTGCGGCTGGTCATGATCTTGTGGTGCAGTTTTTTGAGCGACCAATGGGCCTCATGCACAAACCAATGGGCCAGATAGTCGAGCAACTGCGGGTGCGTCGGCGGCTCGCCCAGCAGGCCGAAGTTGTTCGGCGTGCGAACCAGCCCCTGGCCGAAGTGCCATTGCCAGACGCGGTTGACGATCACCCGCGGCGTGAGCGGGTTGGTTTTGTCCGTGATCCAGCGGGCCAACGACAGCCGGCGTCGGGAGGTGAACTCATCGGGAGCAAGAAACACCAGCGGCTTCTTGACCAGCATGGCCGGCACGGCCGGGTCGACTTTATCGCCGGGGCTGCTGGGGCTGCCGCGAAGCAGAAGATGTGTCACCGGCGGTTTTGGAGATGGCTCGTAGAGGAAATAGCCGGGTCGCGCGTCGGGTGTCGCGGCTCGCAGCTTGGCGATGGCGGCTTCGTGTGCGGCGATTTGTTTCTTGAACTTTTCGGGCAGCGCCACTTTGCCGTCTTTTGGAATCTTGTCGATCAGGCTTTGCAACTTCCCGATCTTCGCGTCGCGCTCTTGCAGTTTCTTGGCTTGCGCCGGCGGCGCGGCGGGCCGCGTCAATTCCGTGCGCCCCGCTTGCGGCCGTTTGAGCGGATTGAAAATGGCGACCATGCTGTAATAGTCGCGCTGGCTGAGTGGATCGAACTTATGATCGTGACAGCGGGCACAGCCGAGCGTGAGCCCGAGAAACGCTTGGCTGGTGGTGCTGACCAGATCGTCCAACAGATCGTAGCGAGCGACCGCGAAGTCGGCTGGCTCGTCGTCCCACGGCCCCAGCCGATTAAAGCCGGTGGCCAGCACCGAGTCACCCGTGGCCGCCGACATCTCGTCGCCGGCCAATTGTTCGACCACGAACCGGTCGAACGGCTTGTCGTCGTTCAGCGCGCGAATCACCCAATCGCGATAGCGCCACACCTCGGGCTTCGCCCCGTCGCGCTCGTAACCGTTCGAGTCGGCGTAACGAACCACGTCGAGCCAGCGGCGGGCGTAACGCTCCCCGTAGCCTTTGCGACTGAGCAGATCGCTGACGACCCGACCATACGCCTCGCGCGTCGGCGCTTTAGCAAACGCCTCCTGCTCAGCAATCGTCGGCGGCAGCCCAACCACATCCAAATGAACTCGCCGCAACAACGCTGGCGGCTTTGCCTGTGCCGCGGGTTGCCAGCCCCGCTGTTCCAACCGCGCCAATACGAAATTGTCGATTGGATCGATCGGCCACTTATCGTCCTTCACCCGCGGAACCGCCACCCGTCGAATCGGCTGAAACGCCCAATGTCGATCGGCCTTGGGCGCGATCGTCTCATCGGCCGGAAACTTAGCGCCTTGGTCGATCCACGATCGCAGCAGCGCCACTTCGTCGGCCGACAGCGCCGCACCTTCCGGCGGCATCCGCTCGTCGGCATCGGCCGCGCTAATCCGCGCGATCAACTTGCTCGCCGTGCCCTTGCCCGGCACGACGACCTTGCCGTCTTCTCCGCCGGCCAGCACGAGCCGCGCGGCGTCGAGCCGCAACCCGGCTTCCTGCTTCACGCGGCCGTGGCAAGCGTAACACTTATTCTTGAGCAGCGGCTTCACGTCGCGCGCATAATCGACCGGATCGACGGCGCGAGCCAGCGTCGTCGTCAACAACGCCGCCGCCATCCAAACCCCAGCGCCAGCAATCTGTCTTCTAGTCATCATGCGTCGTTCGCCCCAAGAAACAGGCTCAACGAGCCAGCCGCCGATTATATCACAGCTGGCAGCCAACTTCTCAGCCGTTTGTGGCTGAAGTCGACTTATTCCGCATTCGTCAATCATCGGGCGATTTGTATTTGGTAAGACGCAGAACCCACCGTTGTCTTGATTTGACCTTGGGTTTGCCCGATTGTATGTCTAAACCGCCGATGACCACGGGAACATCGAGAGGAACCGCTATCATTGTCTGAGTTGTGGTGGTGTCTAACAGCGGTTTACGCTTGCCGCCTTCAGTTGGGACGGTGACTCCTGTGTCGATCGTATAGACATGTTGAAACTCAATCACGAAGTTGCCCTTGTCGACGGGACGCAGCTTACCCGTCAGCGTCAGTGTCTGATGCGTTCCGATCCGGACTTTGCAGTGAAACACCGCTCCTGGACGCGCGACAACTTCGATGCTGCGCAGGATCGTTTCCTTCGGATCTTTCTCCGCCGCTGGCCTATCGACGTAACCCGTCGTGTCGACGCGCACGAGATAATCGCCAGCGAACGCGGCCGAAGCCCACGAACAAGCAACCGCAATCGCGAGCAAAATGAATCGGTTCATGGCGGCATCCTTTCCGAAATGGGTGGCGTGGGTTTAGGGCAGGAACAAGAGGACATTCATACTTCCGAGACCGATTGTGGGAACGAAGCTAGGGCGCACGACGCGGACGACGAGTCATGTCGAGGTGTCCCTCTATTCTCCCTTTGCTTCCCCGAATATCAAGGATGTCCTGTCGTCGGCGCTTTTTCCTGGTGCTCCTTCCACCACTTTCTCGCTTTCTCTTTGCACTGTTTTTGTTCCTTGTCATGGATGGGATAGCTGACCGTTGACGTTCCCCGAAAGATGGTGTACCCGGTGATGCTCTCGAAAATCTGCTGGCAGCAATCACCGTAGCGGAGCAAATAATGGTGTTCTGGCCAGTAGCTGCGCCAATGTCCTTTACAGCGTGTCGGCCGGGCGTCCTCCTTGATGAGGTTCTTGTAGTGTTCAGCCATCGCCTTAGCTCCGTTGCGATATCCGGACGCAATTCGATTGGCCGCAAAGACGTGGAGCGAGACTGGTTTATCAAAACCGAAGATGTATGTGTCCGCATATTTCTTCTGCGCTTTGCAAGCATGGGCGTAAAGATCCGCGGCATGCGCCTTCTCTCCGAACTGGTAGGCGAAATGAGCGTACCGCGCGGCGTCGACGACGTGATCGGCGAACCCGAACCTTTGAGAAGCCGAAGCCGATGCGCTGTTGGTATCTTTGTCCGTGGGGAGGCCGTCCGTGAGAAACTTCTTGCTCTTGGCGGCGTAGTCCTCTGCCCGGACTTTCCAAGCTACCGAGAAATCAGCCTCCTGGAATGTACTGAACAGGAATGTCCCATCCTCACCCTCCTTGATTTTGGGGCGCTTTTCATCGGAGGCGGACTTGCGAAGCTTGTGCAGCTCTCCGTACCAATCGAGGAGAAGAAGTCCTTTGACGCCGTCCTCGATTAGCCAGCCGTGCAAGTCCAGCGAAACATTCTCTGGCCCCGTATCCACAGCCACCCACGTTTTGCCAATAACACTAGCCGATCCTGGCCGCCCAAAGACTTTAGCAAGCCGCTTGAAATCGGCCGGAACCTTGTTTTTCGCGGGCGGGAACGGTGCGGCCGCGCCATCATGAATGACGCCAAGCAGCAGGCAGGTGAGGCAAGGAAGGCGAACGAAGCGTGGTAACAGCATCGGTATCCTCCAACTAATTCGTTATTGGCTTTTTCGCGTACTCCCTGTAGGCCGCACAGGTGCGGCCGAATACGGATCAGACGTGCTACCGTCGGTTTAATCATAACATAGAGTTGGCTGGCTAATGTTCATTGGTCGGCGCGTTCGATCGTCTCCATGTATCGCCGGTCGGGCCGAGGCCTTTTGCAGGAGGTTGGCCGGATCGTCGTTGTGCCGCTGTCCAGCTAAGCGAAAAGGCACGAACGGCCATTCGCCGTGACATCGCAGTTTATTCGCGTCAATTCGCATGATTCGCGGGCAGAAAAAGGTTTGCGGGATGGCTCGGCTCAATTAGGACTTCAACTCTTCCGCGGGCCCAGCGTTTTACGGCGGCGAGGCGTTTTGTGCCTTTGATGAAATACAGGTCGTCGAGCGAATCGCGGTGCTGGCGATAGAGACGTTGCTTTTCTGCCTGCCAATCGGGCCGCGGGTCGAGGAGCCCGAGCGCAACGAACTTGTCGGCCAGCGCGTCGGCCAACAGTTGGTGTCCCGTGATACTCGGATGCACATGGTCGACGAGCCAATGAGCACCAACGATTCCGTTTGGGCTTTCTTGCTCGAAGAGAGCCTGGGCGTCGACGAGTGGCGTGTCGGTCGATTCGGCGATTTCCGAGACCGCCTCGTTCATGGTCGTAAGAATCCGCAGCGGGCAGACGTCCAACTCCTTCGCCCGCAGCAGTGCCGCGCGGGCCAGATCGACTTTTCCCATGGCGAGATAACAATGGCCGAGCGTGTAAAACGTGCCGGCGTAGAGCGGATCGATCCGGCAGGCTTGCTCGAACAGCTTTGCCGCTTCTTGCGCGTCGTAAACATCACCTTCCAGATGCTGCCGCGCCGCGGCGCAGAGCGACTTCCACTGGCTCAATTCGTCGGCCGACAGATCATCGCGATGCTGCGACTTAAACGGCGGCGTGTCGCGAATGTTGCTGACCGGATTGACCAATACGATATCTACGCCCGCGTCGTCGGCCAATCGGACCATCCGCTGCACATTGAATCGGAACTGCGCGATGACGCCGCGCTGCCAGTCCTCATCGCGATCGTATTTCTCCAGGCCGCCGGCGCCGTCGAGCAGGGCCTCGACCTCGGTCGGCAGCAGCGGCCGGCCCTCGGGCGGATCGTGGGAAGAGATACCCCGCATCCGCAGATACGCTTCGCGCATCAGCGTAAAGCTGCGCAGCCGCAAAGCCCCGTCGATCGTTGTGCTGAGCAACTCGCTGCGGTTCTTGATGTGATCGAAGCTGCGATCTTCCAGAAATTCGTTGTGACCCGTGTAAAGAACGATCAGATCGGGCTGGTAGGTGAGCACCTCCTCCAGGATCGTCGTCAGGCGATAGCTGGCGTAGGAGACGCCGCCACAGTTGACGACCCGCCACGAGCGGCTGGGGTCGGCCGCGCTGAGGCTGATTTCGAGCCACGTCGTAAACGATGTTTCTACGGCGAACGGCCGTCCCTGCACGGTCGACCCGCCGAGGCAGAACACGCGGAATTCGCCCGCCGGTTTTTTCGCGGCGAAAGACTGGGGACGAAAGTAGTGCTGCCGGGCCTTGGGGATTTCATAACTCGCCCCGCTCTCATTCAGCACAAACAGCGGGCGCACCGAGCGAAAACCAACGAACGGATCATCGTGCAGTTCGGGCCGGCCGAGATCCAGTACGATGCAAAACCCCTCGACGACCAACAGCGACGACAGGCCCAGCAGCACGGCGGTCAGGCGAAACAGCCAGCGGCGGGCGCGACCGGGACGGTCGGTCCGCTGTCGTGGGCGATCTGATTTGGTTGGCGTTCGATCTACCATAAGGGCTCGTCGATATGGCTCGGGACTGGGGG
>JADFKK010000083.1 GCA_022564995.1 Planctomycetota bacterium
GTTTCCAAGCGGAGCCGTTATGAACTTCGTTCGCCCCCGCGCATGAAAATGGGTTATTTTCGTAGGAGCTTGGGAACGAGGGAACGCGACTGTGCCGATGTCGCGCTGTTTTTTACCGCGAAGCGGTTCCACAACATAGCCCAGGGTCGCGCAGCGCACCCTGGGTACGATCGTCAATTGATTTCATTACCCCGAAGGGGTTACACAGATCGAATCGCCGATCGTGCGTCAATTCTGTGGAACCCCTTCGGGGTTCAAGGGACTCGCGGGACGTGAACCCAGGGTGCGCTGCGCGACCCTGGGCTGTGTTGTATTACGCCTACGGCGTAGAACTCCTTCTGCCGTTTCCAAGCGGAGCCGTTATGAACTTCGTTCGCCCCCGCGCATGAAAATGGGTTATTTTCGTAGGAGCTTGGGAACCAGGAAGATCGCCGACGGAGTCGCCTGCTACGGATACGCTCAGCGCGTCAGGCCGGTCGTTGGCCGCCTTACGTTTTGTAGGGCCTGGGGGCTGTATCGCTGCAGGTTGGAGGAGAAGTGGCGGAGCGTGCTTTCGTTGGCGAACAGATAGATCCGCCCTTCGTAATACACGCCGTGTTTGCGCAGGCCGGGAACCATCTGACTTCGGTCGACGGCCAGCACCGGATCGAACCCTTGGAGCACCGGGGCTTAGAACGCCCGGCGTCTCCGTCGCCGGTAGAAGCTCAAGCCGAGCGTGGCGAGCAGGGCGAGCAGCAACGTCGACGGCTCCGGCACGGCGTTATCGCCCAACGCCGCTTCCGGTGAACCAGCCGGTCCGGGTCCGGTCCAATCGGCGAGCAGCACGGTCAGGTCCTCGAAATTGACGGGCGTGGTGTCGGCGTTGACGAGATTGCCCGCATCCGCCCCGACTTCCTTGTTCCAGTTGGCCAGCAGCACCGTGAGGTCTTCAAAATCCACGAACCCGTTGCCCGTTAGGTCGGAGAGGATTGACGTACCAGGCAAGAGTGTCGTTTGAATTGAAGGCAAGACCACGCCCGCTGCCGCGACACCAGTTTGTAAGACTCGTTCCTCCAATGTGATTGTTGGGTCGTCTCCGTAAAGAAATGACCTGATTGTGTACGGTCCGTCGCCCGTTCCTATGCCGGAAACTTCAAATGATCCGGCGATAACGCTTCCTAACGGAATTTCCAGTATTTGCGGTTCCGAGCCAGGGCCAGAATAGAAAGCGTTTTCGCCAAAGTCATTCACGACCTCGCCTGTGGACGGGTCGAAGCCTAGCCGACGCCCAGAGGCGTCTTCAAGCAAGAGATTGATCGGCGACTGCCCTACAATCGTCGCCTGATACTGAGCAAGCGTGTCACCTATCAACTGGAAGTGAACGTCATCCTTAGTGTACGGGCGCCACAATCCTGCCATTCTAGCCAGGTCGTTGATCCTTTGCTCCGATGGTCTGTCCGCTCCGCCGATCGCAATATCGACCGCCGCTCCAAATTCATGAAGCGACTTTCCTGGCTCGCTTACGGCAGGTCGCCCATGAACATTGGGTTTGAGCAAGTGATCCCGAATCTCCTTATTAACTTGGTCAACCAGTGCTTGGCACGCAGGGACCAAAGTATTTAAGAGCTGTGGTCGATCCTTCCCGTCAACTTCCTCGATAATCCCATCAATTCCATCTACGGCCGCGAGTTCTTTGAATTTGGTGTCGGAATGACATACTTAACAAACCCACTCCGTAGAGGCGGGCGGGACGGCGTTTCGCCCGCCTCACTTCTTCCCCCGGCCCTTCTTCTTCGCCGGCGGCTCGGGCTTGTTCTTGGCCTTCGGGACGCTGAGCAGGCGGTCAACCGCTTCGTCAAACGAAAGCGGTGCCAGTGTGGTTCCCTGTTGCTTCGGCCCTGATTTGTTCCGGTTAGGTATCTTTTTCGGGGTCACTGTACGTCCCTCATGTTGTGGCAACGCGCACGTCGAGTAACTAGAATTGGGGCATTGCCTCGTTTCTCTTGTTCTATACAATTGTTCAGGCCATCGGTTCGTCCGCCCCCTCCCCTCACAATGGGGGCTTGCGCCTCAGTGCTTGAGCGCAAGACAATGGCGGTCCTGAAATGGCAAAGCAACGGCTCCGATCTCGCGCAGTTTTTCGCACGGACCAAATGCCGTTTTATGCTGATGCCGACTACTGGGAAGCCGACATCGAAGCGGTGGTCAAATGGAACCATGAATATGCGACTTATCGTGTTGCCAACGAATTGATTTGCGGCGAGATAGCGAGATACCTTCGCTTGCCGATCCCTGATTTTACCATCAGCTTTTCAGATCAACACATAGAATCAAAACCACTTTTTTCTTCACTAAACTTCAATTACGACAGAGCGACGTTTTTCAAAGTTGAGCCAGAATACCTCGTCAAACAATTACCGCGAGTTGCGACTGGAATTCTACTCTTTGACATCCTGGTTGCCAATCGCGATAGGCATGACAAAAATTTAATCGTTGACAATGTAGTGTCCCCGAGGCAGGTACGAATTTGGGATCACGATCAAGCATTGTTTGGAATTCCGGGAGATGTGGAGACACTTTATAATCTAAGAGACCATCTGGGAATAACAGGCGACAACATTTCAGGGGGCAATCGCCATTGTATGTTGAACGCATTTCAAACGCTAATCCACTCGGATGAATGGCTCTATCGTATTTGGAACATTCCAAGGTGGTTTATCCATGACGTATGCAAAGCAGCAGTGCGACTTGGCTTGAAGAGAACGGAGGCAACAGCGGCGAAGGAATTTCTTGTCCATCGAAAAAATGAACTGTCGTCTATTATCGGCCGACATCGCCACGAGTTTCGGGGGATTAAGACATGGACAACAATATGAACGGCAATGCTCGCTTCCTCATCGCTAAGTACATTCCCGACATGCGACAGATGGAACCTCGCAACATGGGTGTGATTGTGTGGGCACAGGGATTAGTCGCGCACAAATTCGCCGGCAAAGGCGAGCCATATCCCGAACAGTTGGCGATCCACAGCACAACTGACTTCAAGCATTGGATCGACTACTGGGTGTTTCAGGCCAACCGTGCTGAATTAAGCGTCAACGGTGGCGATCCGATATCGCGAGAATCCGCCGATTTTGTTGATGCCTTACTCTCGAAAGCACGCGAAAGATACATGCTGGTGGACGGCGGGTTATTGCTCGACCCTGTTGACGAAAACAACATTGAAGACATCGCAGACGATCTGTTTCATCGTCTCGTAAGAGTATCAGATAAAAGCCATGGCCCCAGCCCATTCACTGAAACATGCGACAACTTGTTCCGTGACGCTGGCCTTAAACATCGTGATGACTTTCATACGCGGTATCCGATTGTCTGCGAAAGGGAAAATACGCAACAAGAACTCAGATTCAACTATGTAATCGGAAACGGCAAAGCAATCGCGGCGTTCCAAAGGGTTACTCCGTCAGACCTGCAAAACTTTGCAAGTTCAGCATTCTGCTTTGAATGTGTTCGCGACGCACGCATACTGCCCAAGAACAAGGTAGGCGCGTTGATTGACTTGTCCGCCAACGAAAACGCACCGGCCTCACGGATTGAACTTCTAGGACACTTGGCGACAATTATTCCGATTCAGGATCACGATCAGGCAATTGAGACGCTTCACGAGATGGCTGGGTAATTCATTTGTACATTAGGCGCTTGCCTTCCGCCCCTTTGATCGCGGCAACCATTCTGTGCCCGTCGCTCGTCTTACGATGGTTCCACCGAAACGAGAATTCGTCACAATACCGCTGCATGTGATTTTCGCTGTAGTGGTGGAAAATTCCATAGTGTCCACGTTTTAAGAGGGCGAAAAAACTCTCGGCCGTGTTGGTCGACACCAGCATGTCACCGGTTCGTCGGACATATTCGTGTTGGCCGTGGTTCACCGTATGGTGTCCACCCTCGAATTCGCTTCCGATGCCTCGGTATGCGGACCATTCGTCGGTGATAATGGTTGCCGAGCGGTCGACGTTTTTCAAGATGTTGCTTTTCAATGTCTTGCCATCGACCCTATCAACCGGCATCGCACGGACACGGCCGCCCCGTTCAACGAGGGCGGCCACGGGTTTTTTTGACGTTCCACGCCCCGTCTTGCTAGTGCCCTTGTATCTCGGCTTGCGAGCGCCCACATACGTCTCGTCAGCTTCAATCGTGCCACTCAACAGCCCAGCCATCGGCTCTTGCCGCATGGCTTCGCGAATTCGGTGGCAAAGGAACCAAGCCGACTTCTGGGTGATTCCTAGCTCACGTGCGATCTGGTGACTGCTGACGCCTTTCTTGCTGCTGGTCATCAAATGAATCGCCATGAGCCACTTGGCCAGGCCGATTCTCGATTCTTCAAAAATCGTGCCGATGCGGACGGTGAATTGCTTCCGGCAAGCGCGACACTTTTTCAGGCCCTTGCGGCCCGGCCGCTTGCTGGTGGGCTTGGCCGTCAGTGCGTAGCCTTCGCCGCCGCAATGCGGGCAGACGGGCTTGCCGTCGGGCCAGCGCTTTGACTCCAGGAAGTCTCGGGCCTTGTCTTCATTGGCGAAGATGGCCGATAATGACGCCAGATTCAGATCGGCGTCGGTTCCGGTGGGAGGGTTTCGTCTCGGCATAATACAGTTCCTTTCGATTGGATACTGTAATTATACCGAGTTGGTTGGGTTTGTCAAGTATATCATTCCGTTTGGTGTTTAGCTCATACAAATGTCGCTGATACTCCGTTGACCTCAGCCCGGATGTTGGTCTGAATTCTTGACGTCCTGGTTCACCGATGATCTTGTCTTGAAACTTCAATATTGCAGTTTGCAAGTCTTCATTCAGGGCCTTAATGTCGTATGGCAATTGCGTTGGGTGAGGAGGAGTTGTCTCCAGGCCTTCCACCGCACACGTCGGCAGAGTCAACTCAGTTAGTCGGAAAAGAAATCCGCTACAACACTGTCCGTTAATGACGCGGTGTCTGGGCCAGAAAATTATGTTGGGAGGCGCCAACGGCAATGCGGTGCTCGACATAAGCGTCGGGAGTCTCCCTTCGCTTGTGAAGATAGCTTCGCCCCAACCGATATCCAATAGATGAGCGCCATCGTTGACATATACAGTGAATCCGAAACTATCAAAAACATAGCTCGCCCCTTGGTCTTGGACTAACCGGTCATTTTTGGTTGTGATGGTACGACTTAAATCGTGGTAAAGCGATACTGGATACGGGCCAAAAGTTGCTCTGAAACTCGTCAGCGCATTGACAAATCTGCCAGCGTGCGGATCATTGTCGCTGTCTTGTATTGCGGTGTCAAATGTGAACGACCCACGGACATCATCGCCCACTCGCACTCCACCGATTGAGTTTGAGAGTTCGTCTGTTACAACACCACGAAAATCGAAGGTTACCAGTTCAGCCTCAATGGCCGATTGGTTGACTGACAAGAAGACCACAATCGCAATCGCAATGTTTTTCCACTTCATGAGAGTTCCTCAAGCTGAAGGTTGTTGCAGAGTCTGGTGAACGCCCCAGACCATCCAACCAGGGTTACTGCCCATCAGCAGCATTCTAAACACTCCCGAGGCCGCTTGCAAGCAAGTCCTGGGCGTAGCGATGGAACACCGCCCAAATTTGACGCCCCACGCCCAAATCCGCTAGAATAAGCGGAAGGAAAAGGACAGGCATAAATCGGCATAAATCCCTTGGCATTTGCGATGGACCGAAAGATGCCTGTCCTTTATCGTTTAGGCCATGCAGAAAGACTCCGGCGTGCCGCTCTCGGCGCTGAAGGTCGACGGCGGCGCGTCGGTGAACGATCCGCTGATGCAGTTCCAAGCCGATCTACTCGGCACGCCGGTCCGCCGCCCCGTGGTGGCCGAGACCACGGCGCTGGGCGCGGCCTATCTGGCCGGCTTGGCGGTCGGTTACTGGCAAGACATGGCCGACGTCGCCGCCAATTGGGCCCTCGACCGGCAGTTCGAGCCGGCCATGAGCGAGGAAGATCGCGCCGCCCGGCTGCGCCAGTGGCACAAGGCAGTCGAAAGATCGCTCGACTGGCTGTAGGAGGCGTCTGGGACGGCGACCAACGGCCGAGGCCCGAGAAAATCGCCGACGGAGTCGCCTCCTACGTTCCCTGATGCGAAGCTCTGCTTCATGTACGGGCCAAGCGGAGCTTGGCAGAAGTGGGTTTCCAAGCGGAGCCGTTATGAACTTCGTTCGCCCCCGCGCATGAAAATGGGTTATTTTCGTAGGAGCTTGGGAACGAGGGAACGCGACTGTGCCGATGTCGCGCTGTTTTTTACCGCGAAGCGGTTCCACAACATAGCCCAGGGTCGCGCAGCGCACCCTGGGTACGATCGCCAATTGATTTCATTACCCCGAAGGGGTTACACAGATCGAATCGCCGATCGTGCGTCAATTCTGTGGAACCCCTTCGGGGTTCAAGGGACTCGCGGGACGTGAACCCAGGGTGCGCTGCGCGACCCTGGGCTGTGTTGTATTACGCCTACGGCGTAGAACTCCTTCTGCCGTTTCCGAGCGGAGCCGTTATGAACTTCGTTCGCCCCCGCGCATGAAAATGGGTTATTTTCGTAGGAGCTTGGGAACCAGGAAGATCGCCGACGGAGTCGCCTGCTACGATTACGCTCAGCGCGTCAAGCCGGTCGTTGGCCGCCTTACGTTTTGTAGGGCCTGGGGGCTGTATCGCTGCAGGTTGGATGAGAAGTGGCGAAGCGTGTCTTCGTTGGCGAAGAGATAGATGCGCCCTTCGTAATACACGCCGTGTTTGCGCAGGCCGGGGACCATCTGGTTCCGGTCGACGGCCAGCACCGGATCGAACCCTTGTAGCACGGGCGCATACAGATTCGGATTCTCCAGGAACTTGCGCTGCTCTTGCGGGCCGACGAAAAGGTACACACGTCCTTCGTGCCGGGCGCCCCAGCGCTCGTCGCCGGGCGTCCATCCGCGTTGAGACGGGTGCAGGGTATGCTGTTCTTGCAGCGTCACCGGACAGTAACCGTCCAAGGCGAATTTTGACGTGTCTCGCTGCGCCGAACCGAAACGCCGCTGGCGATCGTCCGGCGCGTCGCGGTGCAGCGGCTTCCGTTGCTGTTGTTGCGGCTGGTACTGATCCGAATACGGCTCGCGGCCATGCTGGACTCTCGGATAAGTCGGCTGACCTCCTGGGGCGACGTTTTCGTACGGCTTGCTCGGCTGAGAGAACTGTGGCGCAGCGACACCCGTGCTGCCGCCATCCCACGAGGGTGCCGGCCGTTTTTGATCCCACGACGAAGCATCGCCCAATGGTCGACGCTGGGGCGACGTGGGCAGAGTAATGTTGGGACGCGACACCTGCGCCGGCGGTTGTCGGCGCTGCCGGTCAGTCGATGTCCGCGGCGCAAAACCACTGCCGGACGACGCGCGCGTCGAAGAGCCACCCCACCGCGAATCGGAGTTGAACGAAGGTTGCGGGCGGCTAGTAATGGGTTGCTGTCCCGGAGAATAGTTCGGAGAATAACGGGGCTGCGACGTCGCGCCGTAAGTATTCTGACGACCGTAGGTTTGCTGACGGCCGTACGTTTGCTGAGGATTGTTCCATGTCTGCGTTGGCGAGCCGATGGACGAATACGGTTGATTATCACTTGACCGCGTCGCCCAACGATCCGTTCGCGTGCTGCCGCTGGCCGCCTTGCCATACGTCGAATTGCCATCGGCATAAGCGACCTGACGTGGCGACACCGCGCCGCTTGCGCCGGAGAATCGCTCAAGCTGCGCTACATACGCAGCCGGAGATGTGGGGAAGCCGCTCTTAGAGACCACTTGGCCCGACGGCGCAACGATCACGTCGGTGGGCAAAGAACGCACGCCAAAGCGCTGGGCCAGGCTGGGCGATCGGTTCGCGTTGATCTTTACCGGGATATACCCGGTCTGGATGGCACGCTCGACGTCGGTGCGGGGAAACACCGTCTGTTCCATGCGCACACACCCCGGGCAGCCCGATTTCCAGAAATGCAGCAGCATCGGTCGACCCGTTTCTGCGGAGAGTTGCTGAGCCCGACCAAAATCTTCGTGCCAGCGAATGGCCGCTTCCGCGTTGGTGGTCGCGATCAGCGTGGCCGCCACAACAATCAAGATGAGTACCCGCATGACGCTTACCACCTCAAAAGAGAAGAAAAGGAGACCCGTTTCCGCCGAGGCGCAACACAAATGCCCCGGCGTTTTCCCAGCTTCATTGGGTTTATCGGATATGCCCGATGGGCCAGTCGTGCCAAAATCAACGATTGTGCCGAAATTCGGCTACTTTTCGGTGTGGCAGGGTGGGTCAATATGGAGAAAATAGGGTAAACCGGAGAAGACGGACGGGAGGGCAGGTCTGTGATCGTACGAAACCGCTCACTTACTCGCCGTTCGCCGCGGATTGATCGGATCGCTCCGATCCGCCTCGTTGGATTGGAAGCTCCGCGACACAACAATCAAAGGCTGAAAAAATACCCCAGAATCCCAATTTCTGGTTGATTGACCGCTTGACACCGACCGAAACATGGTTAAGATGACCGTAGTTTTCAGACCGCCTAGCAGGTAGGCGGCATCGGCCCTCGCGTTTAGTATCTTTGGGCCGATCCCCGCAACGTATCTTCGTACGGGGTTTTACACGACGCTTCTAGACCTGAATCACTCCCTTGTGATCTCGCCGCGTGCCGAAACCGCAATTCGGCGCACGGTTTGACGGTGTGCCGATTGATTCAGCCTTGCTCTTGGGCGATACGTCCGGGGGATCGGGAAGCCGACGGTGGCATCTGCCTGCATGCGGACTGCTGATATTCATGCTTGATTTTCGTCTTGCCGACGGGAATTAGTCTTAGTTGTTGGTGTCGGGCATCTTACGCCCGAGCGCCTTTTCCAAGTGTTTGGGGCATGTGTTCCAAAAACGCATTAGCGCGGCTGTGCGCCACCAGCGTCAGCCAGCGCACGGTCAGGTGAATTATGGCGAAGAAGAGTAGTGGTCGCGGCGGCGGCGGCGGATCCCGCGGAGGCGGTTATCGAGGTGGCGGCGGAAGCGGCGGAAGCGGCGGAGGCGGTGCCCGCGGCGGAGGTGGAGGTGGAGGAGGCCGTGGCGGAGGGCGCGGACGCGGTGGCCAACGCGGAGCAGGTGGCGGCGGCGGCGGACGACGCCGCGGCGGACGCTCCACCAGCGGCCAGCCCAAACACGACGCCGGCTACAACGACAACGGCGAGCCGGGGCCTCTGGAGCCCGGTGGCGGAGTTCTCGAACTACATCCCAACGGATACGGCTTTCTCCGCGATCCGGGGCAAAACTATCAGCGGCTGCGGAGCGATCCGTTCGTGCCCGGTACGATGATCGAGAAGTTTCACCTTCGCGAAGGTGTGCTGATCATCGGTATGGTGCAGCAGAATCGCGGTCAACAGGGCCCCCGGCTTAAGGAGATCATCGACGTCGAAGGCCTCAAGCCCGAGGAGTATCCCGACGTCAGGCCGTTCGATCAATTGACGGCGATCAACCCCAAAGAATGGCTGAAGTTGGAAACCACCCCGCTACCGCTGACGACACGCGTGATGGATCTGCTCACTCCGCTGGGCAGGGGGCAGCGAGCGCTGATCGTCGCCCCGCCCCGCACCGGCAAGACGATCCTGCTGCAACACATCAGCCAAGCCATCGCGGCCAACCACCCGGACGTCAAGGTGATCGTCTTGTTGATCGACGAGCGGCCGGAAGAGGTGACCGACATGCGCCGCCAGGTCATCGACGGAGAAGTCGTCGCCAGCAGCCTCGACGAAGACGTCGAGAGCCATGTGCGGCTCTCGCAATTGATCCTCGAACGCTGCCGGCGAATGGCCGAGAGGGGCGAGGACGTGTTTCTGCTGCTCGACTCCATCACCCGGCTCGCTCGGGCGTTCAACAAGTGGGTCGGCAACACGGGCCGCACGATGAGCGGCGGCGTCGACATCAAGGCCATGGACATCCCCAAGAAACTGTTCGCCACCGCCCGGGCCTTCGAGGAGGGCGGCTCGCTGACCATCGTCGGCACCGCGCTGATCGACACCGGCAGCCGCATGGACGAACTGATCTTTCAGGAATTCAAGGGGACCGGCAACATGGAGTTGGTGCTCGACCGCAAACTGGCCGACCGGCGGGTCTGGCCGGCGATCGACATCAGCCAGTCCGGCACGCGGCACGAAGAGCTGTTGCAGCATCCCGACGTGCTACACGCCGTGACGATGTTGCGCCGCACGCTCACGACGATGCACCACGTCGACGCCATGGAGCAGCTCACCAAGCAGTTGACCAAGTTCAAGACGAACGCCGAATTCATCCAGTTGATCAGCACCGCCAAGGTGTAGCGGCTTGGGAATTCGTCATTACGGAGCCGCCGTGTCCCCACGGCGATGAACACGGAGCCGCCGTGTCCCCACGGCGATGAACGGCATTCGTCATTGGTCTGCTTACGTCACGATTCAAAGTGGCGCAATCCAAAAAAGGAGGGTATGCGAATGGCTAGCAGCCCGCTTGGAAAGTGGGTGCCCCGCAAGGGGTTGAGGGTTCGAATCCCTTGCCCTCCGCTCCGAACAACCTCGCCGTCGTAAGTGTTGAATTGCCAGCTAGCTTTTTCCCCTTGGTCACAGGCAGACCGACCACCAGCGCCGCCGAGGAAGTCTAATTGGTTCATTCGGGCTTTCGCCTCGTCGTCGTGAAGATGATAGTAATGCCTGATCATCTCGCTGTTGGCGTGCCCGAGCCCGTCCATGAGGTGTCCACCGCGAGGACCGTGAAAGAGATAGGCACCGTCGCGGGGCTTGCGTTTGAGCACGACTAGCAAATCTGGATGAATTGGAAATGACCGACTCCGGCCACTCTTTAGGTTCCGGCGCTGGCCGGTCGCGTTGCTGGCACGGCCGGTCTCGTCGGTCAGTTTCAAGCGTCCGGTGGCGAAATCGATATCGACGCAGCGAAGCGATGCCAATTCAGCGATGCGCAATCCGGTACAGGCCAGGGCCGTGATTACGTCTGCCAGCCACCGGAGGGCCTCGCTGGCACGGCAGTGACGAACCATGGCCTGGATCTCCACACCACGATAGCAGTAGGCCGGTTCGCTTTCCGCCTTGCGCAGCCTAAGCTTGATCGGTTCCATCCCGTTGAGATGTTCCTGCTCGATCATCCACTTGACCGCCTGCTTGAGGGTTGTCAACTCGTTGATGAGCGTCTTGTGAGCATAACCTTCACGTTGCAGATGGCCGGCGTAGTCGACGAGTAGATTGGCCGTGACGACATTCCATACGGTCACGCCCCGTGACGCGGCAAACTTGAGGAATTTATCGAATACTGTGCGGTAGCGTTTTTGGGTCGATCGGCGAACGCCACCGGTCACGCGCGGCCGGGCGATGTGTCGCTCGTATAGCTTGCGACCGTCCTCCAGCGTTAGTGGGCAGGCTTGATCCTTGGGAACGATGGAGCGCAGAATCAGGCCCAAGTCCTCGGCCCGCACCCGATCAAGCTCAGGCAGCAATCGCAGAGCTTCTTGCTTATCCGCCGTGCCAAGCGAATGCCGCCCGGCGCTGGGCGTGTTGGAGCGCCCGTCGGCATACCACTTGCCCCCGCGGCTTACCAACCGCCAGGTAAAGCGCAAGCATCGTACCGATTCGTATTTACGTGGTTTTGGCATGGAGTACTCTTTGTATCGGTCAGCATCGAGCAGTCCACCGTGGCGCGGGACCGCGGTGCTGGGACGGTGGGGGCGAGGACGGATCGGAAATCGCCGGAGCGTCGACGAGGGTTGTCACGTCATGTTCCTTCGACGAAAACTCCGGATCCCGGATGACTTCGATCGCATTGCGGGGAATAAGGACTCGGCAACGCCGGCCCCCAGGCTGGACCTTCGGTAGCCGACCACTCGCCAGATACCGCCTCACGGTCGAAAGTGAGAGCCCGCTGAGGTGGGCAAACTCCACGGGCGACAGGTAGTCCGACGCGGAGAAGGGCCTTGTTGTATGGGGCGTTGTGGGATACGACATGGGTAGTTGGCTGTGGAAAGGTTACTTGGGCCAAGCAAGATGTCATGCTTGCACCCCCTTCGCTTCCAGTTGCCAATTAACGCCTGCGCAATTTTCGAGTTATTGGCGCAGAAACTACCCTTCTTCTCGACTCGGCGGACTATCTGCCGGCCCAATTGTCCTGCATGGGGGGCGTCATAAATGAGTGATGCAAAAAAGACGGCGCTGGACGAGGGTCAGCCTATGACTTTTCCTCGACCTCAAGGTCAACTCCACGACTTTCCCATGGAGTATCGTTGGGAGGTCACCCGGCGGCATCCGTACTACTTGGTCTTCTGGTGCGAAGCTCGGCTGTATCACCAGAGGGAAATGGGCAGTGATCCTGAACAGGGCTTCCTACGGCACGCAGCTATGTTGATGCTTGGGCTGATCGGTGTGAACGGCGAACCGGTCAGTCCTGGTACGAGCTTCGAGGATCTGGGAGGTTGCAAAATAGACCCGGCGTTCCTGTCTGGTGCGGTCCAACCGATGACGCTCCAGGCGGTTTCCGTGATGCTGATCAACTCGCTTCCTCCTGCAGAGAGGGCCGTACTCGGAGCTATCCTGACGACATCGGGAGAATCTGAATACGCGATTGTCGGTGACGATGCCGCCCGTTCGGAGCAGAAACGGCAAGCGCTGGGCCGCTTGGCGCAGATGTCGAGCGGCGCCTTAGATTCGTATCCAGACGCTCCCCTGTTCTACATCCATCTCGGCGCCTCGCTCCGGTCCATTGAACGCGACCTGAAGAACGTAGTGCAGCGGCGGAAGCAACGGCAGGGAATAACCGAGAGGCGTGTTCACACGAAGAAGTTGCCAAGCAGCATGATCCCCGACGATATGGGCAGCGTCGACCTGCGTTTGGATTTGGAGGACTTGTTCAAGCAGGGACTATCGGATGAAGAAATTACCGAGAAGTTGGAATTGGACAGTCCAGACGCGGTTGCCTACTTTCGCACGCGACTTGAGGATTTCCAGGGAATCTGAAATCGGCTCACGAGATTCATTCGCCAATTTGTCGCAAGACCTGCTTGGTGTGGACGCAGTGTTGTATGTCTGCCGCTGATCCGCCGCTTTGTCCTAATCGGGTACGCGAACCTGCTGCGATCACTCCTTCTCGACATGCCGGATTTCATGACGAAGCTGCGCTGCAGAATGCCGCGAGCTTCGTGACAGGACGTCGTCACATTTTACTTACGCCGGCTATCGACAATTCAAGCCCCGCTGAACCAAGATACTACCGCCGCCAATTCTAGCCTGCATCTTGCATTCGTCGATGGACATCACGAATTGATGACCGTCATCGACCACCACGGTTTGGCGAAGAGTGGGGAAGTCAAACGATGTGGGCTATCCGGTAAACCGAACGCTCGGGAGTGACTCGCCCGATTACCTCACCATCGCCCAATGCAACGGCCTGACCTACGAGATCAAGCAAAAGGGGTTGGCGATCTTGACTGGTCGTGTCAACAACGGCTGCCAGAACGGCTGACACATTCCGCTTGCTTAAAGAGCTCATGGCGGCAGCCGTGATGTACGCATCTCGCGATCCGATCACGAGTTCCGCGAGCGTGGTGCTGGCTGCCGGGTCGTCGTACGCTCCCAAGGTCGAAGCGAGTTCCAATCGGACCTTTGCGTCGGGATCGTCAACCAGCCGAGTCAGCTTATTGGCATCAACGACGACGCGCGATGCGATTCGCACGGCACCGCGTCGCACGCCGGCGTGGCTGTCTGCGAGTGCGGCTTCGAGTGTGCCAGCCGGCAATGCGCCGAGCCCATCAAGCGTCCAGAGCGCGTGAAGTCGAGCCAGCGGTTGTTTACTTTTCTGCGCCAACTCTCGCAGCGGTTCGCTTACCGCTTGCTGCTTCCTTCTGACAAGTAGCCGCTGCGCCGTATCACGTTGCCATCCGTTGGGACTCTCCAGTACGGCGACGAGCTGCTTTGGCGAGAGATCGGCAAGCCGCGGAACTTTGCGATTGGAACGATCGCTTCGGACAATCCGGTAGACTCGTCCGCGGTCCTCGCCCGACCGGAACCACGGCCGAAGTTCGTCTTGGCCGTTTTGAGGCAGCCATTGCGGATGTTCGATCATGTAGCGGTACATGTCGACGATCCACAGCTTTCCGTCCGGCCCCCAATCGATGGCGACGGGATCCATCACGAGCGGTTCGGCGGCGACCATTTGTACCTCGAATCCTTCGCGCACGTGGATCGTCTTCAGCGCCCGGCCAACGTCCGTTGGCGTCGGCTTGGCGGGCTGTACAGTCTGTGCTTTCGCCGGCTTTTCAACCGGCTTGACCCCCGACGCATCGAAGTGGGCTTTCACTTCCTTCGGCGTCAGCGCTCGATCGTAAACAGCGACCTCTTCGAGCATTCCCTGAAGATTTGCGAAGTTGTCGTTGCGTCCCCCGAGCAGAATGCCGGCGCAGCCCGCCGGATAAGTGATCGGTAGGTCGGCCGCGATCTCCGGCTTCGGATCACCGTTAAGATACACCGTGATTCTCTGGCCCTGCCGGATCATCACGACATACGACCAACTACCGGGCTTGATGCGCGTCATGCCGGCGACGACCTCATTCCGCTGGTTGCCGTTGAACACAAACAACTGCCCGCGGTTGGCGTGATTTCCTCCGATCCCCAGGCTGTCACCGGGCGCACCCTTCGCCTCATCGACGCCACGGGAGAACAGGTAACCGGTCACAGGCCGCGAATCGACTGGCAACTCGTTTCGGACCCACAGCTCCACGCTGTACGTGTTGTCCAGTTTCGGAACCTGCGCCTTCACCCGGCCTCCCGTGAAATTCGGTGTAGCGGTTCCCAGTTGAAGCGGCGTTGACCCTTCTTCGTATTTCGCCGGGAGTTGCCGGGTCCAGTCCTTCGCCGATCGATCCGACTCGTCGTGCAGTCGCCAAAACGCAATGGGCTTCGACGCCAAAACGACCTTTGCATACTTCTTACGAGATTCCGCGTCTGACGGCTTCGGGCCAAGAAGGATCGTCGGTTTTGGCCGGGGAGGTGGCGTCATGCCTGAGATCGCGTAAAGGTCCACGATGTCGCGCGCTGCGAGCGTGCGATCAAATACAGCAACCTCGTCAATCTTGCCATCGAACGTCGTCGCGGCGTTTCCATCGCTGCCAATCAACATTCGCTTCGAATGTTCCAGCGGGTCGATCTTTGCATCAATCTCCGGATCCGCGCCGCCATCGAGATACACTCGTACGCGTTGTTGGGTTCTCGTGATCGTCACGTGATGCCAGTGTTTCCAGCAAGGTTCCCGTGACATCACGAACATCCGTGGCCTGCGTTGAGTGCATATCACCGAACCGCCAGTACGCGATCGGCTTTCTGCGCGTTACTGCTTGCGAGTAGGCTGACGCCGGATCCACTAACGCTCGACGCTTCTTTTCGGAAACCGATTCCAGCAATCCTAAGAGTGTCTCGACAATCAGCGGTTCGGCTTGTTCGTCCAGGCCCGCCGACCTCGCAGGCCAGGTCGTATAGCCGCCCAGCCGATGCTGTTCCGGAGGAGGAATGTAGCCAGCGCCTCCGTTTGCAAGTTCCAAGTTGAACGTCATCGCTAACGGACTCTGCCTTTTCAGCTTCAGGCCTGTGATCCCGTAGACTTCGTTCGGAAGCGCGGTGATTCCAAGTTCGCCGATTCGGACGGCCTGCAACACAATTTCCGCCGTTGGATTGTTGTGAATCCACTCAGCCTGCTGCGCGTAGACTTCGACCTTATTGCGCGGCGGGACATCGCCCCGGAGCTTGTTGATCCGGCGTGCCCACTCAAGACGTCTGGGCGACGGAGTCCGCCGGCCGATTGTGAGCCGTTTTTCCGCCATCGCGAGTGAAAGGTTCGATCGGTGTTCGATCGTCTTCCACGCCCGCAGAACACGCTCGGCCACGCCTGCGGAGTATTGCTGTCGACTCTTGCCCCGGCGCGGTTTGCTGTAGTCCATCCAGTGCAGATCCCCGCTAGTTCCCTGGGACATAATGCCCACAAAGCCGCGCGCCAACTTGCCTTTGATCCTTCCGATCCGAGCCTCCAGCAAACGGGCGACCTCACCGAAGTAGTCGGCCGAAAACCCACGGCCCGCACCGAAATAGTGCATCGACAGATTGGCCATCACGCATAGTGGCGTATCGTCCTTCGCAGACACAACACTCAGCACGGACAGCCAAGGATCGATCGGTCCGGCTGGACTGACGTAACTGGGGTTCTGATATCCCGGATGCATCATGGCTCGAACCGTTCGCCCGCCGAAAGGATCGGTTCCCATCCGGTCGCTGCGCGCGATCCAGCGTCGGCAGTTGGTCAGATCGGAACCGTCCACTGCTGCCCAGCCCAACTTCGCAGGCTGGAGATTTTTGTGCGCATTGGCGATCGCCTGCGCAACTCGAACGAGCACAAACTTCACATAGGCATCGTCGCGCCCACAACCCAGGCACATGGCCATGGCCGCCGGGGCGGAATGTGTGTGTGTCGCGCTTATCAGAATGCGATTGCTTGGAATCCGAGTCTGCTTCGTCGCGAGCCGCTTGATCTCGTCGCAGAGAGTCCTCGGAAACATGCACGAATCAAGAAGCAAGAAAATCGTCAGAATCGAGGGTGGAGGTTTCACTTGGACTCTCGTATCATAACCAGCATGCTCATTTCCAGTACGAACCAATCAACCAATCGTATGCGTTAAGGCATGCCGACGCATTCTCAGAATACCGATTGTCTGAGCGAACGCCATCGGATTCGCCATGAGACGCCTCACATCACCCGATAGCGCGCTGCCGGTCTGCGACATCAGGTCTTCCATTGTAATAGCTTGTTTGCCAGAGCGACAATGGATTCCACGCCGCCGCTTCTCAAATGGTGCTGTTCACCGCATGGCGTTCGGTGCCGAAGACCGACGCGGCTCGCACCAAGTTTCCAACGCTCGGAGCCAATCATCAAACCACCGAATAGCGGCGGATCGTCCCAAGAACTCGTCGCGCGTGAGACACGTCAAAAATCGACCCTTTTTGGAACGGCCGAGGTCGAGTCGGATGGCGACCGAAGTTGACCGGCCCAGAGCAATTTGACACACGTTTTCTGAAGCACGCGGGAGTGCCCCAAGAACCCGTCGCGTGGGACGGCCAGCCGTCGTTGGCCAGAATCAGGCTGGAAATGCCCCATTTAACCAACGTATTTTGACACAGCGGGAGGTTACCAAGGTCGAGCTTCAGCCGCTCGGCATGACTGCTAATGGCATCACTGTCGTCTGGACGGTATTCTGGTCTTTATGTCCGACGTCACACAGATCCTCTCTCAGATCGAACAGGGCGACCCCGGCGCGGCGGAGCACCTGCTTCCGCTGATCTATGACGAATTGCGTCGACTCGCCGCGGCCAGACTCGCCAGCGAGAAGCCGGGCCAGACGCTCCAGGCCACGGCGCTGGTCCACGAGGCTTACCTCCGGCTGGTGGATGTCGAAAAAGTTCAGTAGTGGAACAGCCGGGAGCATTTCTTTTCGGCCGCGGCCGAGGCAATGCGGCGAATCTTGATCGAAAAGGCCCGTCAGAAACAGAGCGTCAAAGGGGGTGGCAAGCTGCAACGCCGCGAGCTTGACGACGGGATCGCCGCGACTGCCCTGCCGGCGATCGACTTGCTGGCCCTCGATGAGGCACCGCTCGAACTCGAAAACGACGAACCCGTCAAAGCGGAACTGGTCAAGCTTCGTTTTTTCGCCGGGTTGTCAGTCGATGGGGCAGCCGAATCGCTCGGCATTTCTCGCGCAACCGCAAAGCGGTATTGGATTTACGCTCGGGCTTGGTTGGTTGGTCAGATCAGCGGCGACTAGCCGTTTTATTCTTTCTTGCCGAAACGCTGAGCCCTCCGGCCCCTTTTCTTCGCACTGTAATATGAGAGAGAAATCCGCCATGAAGCTTGGCTCCAAAAACATCGACACGATACTCTGCGACGCCGTCGAGATCGAATCGATCACCGATCGAAAAGATTATCTCGACGTTGCCTGTGGCGAAGACGGCATGGGCGTGATTTTCATGGCGCAGCAGACCGAAGCGGAAAAGGGGATAAGTCCAATTTGTGCGAAGCACCCTCCGGGCCGTCCTGGCAAATTGGACTTATCCCCTTTTCCGCCGGGCGTCCTTATTTCGTCATGGAACTGGTCCGAGGCGTGCCGATCACCGAGATCTGCGATCAAGGCAAGCTAAGCACCCGTGAGCGTTTGAAGCTGCTGGCCCAGGTTTGTCGGGCGGTGCAGCACGCGCATCAAAAGGGCATCATCCACCGCGACATCAAGCCGGGCAATGTGTTGGTGACGATGCACGACGATCATCCGGTGCCCAAGGTGATCGATTTTGGCGTGGCCAAAGCAACCGACCAGCGGCTGACCGAGCAGACGCTGTTCACCAAGTTCGATCAGATGATCGGCACCCCGCTCTACAGTCAGGCGCTCAAAGAAGCCGGCTACGACGAAATGCGTCGGATCATCCGCGAGGACGAGCCGCCCAAGCCGTCCGACCGCATCAGCACCCTGGCAGCCGAGGCGCTGTCGACCGTTTCTGAAAAACGGGGCATTGATCCCCGCAAGTTGACGCACACGCTGCGCGGCGATCTCGACTGGATCGCGCTGAATTCTTGAAACGCTCGGGTCAGAAAGCGACAGCCAAGGTCGAAGAACAGCGCGCTGCGGAGGCTGAACCGCAGACGGCCCTGGACCATTTCCTGCTTGGGGAGCGTGCCCGGGGGGCTGACGCGATTGCCCATTATACGGCGGCGCTCCGCGTGGAGGCGGATCACGTCCCCTCGTTTCTCCGCATGGGCGATCTCTACCGTCGCGGCAAGCACCCCGAGCAGGCCCAGCTATGCTACACGGCTGCCCTCGGATTGCTCCCGGACGACGCCATCAGTATTACAAGAAAGACCTACGGCTACCGCGGTATTCTCTATCAGGACATGGGTGACTTGGCGCTGGCCCTGGCCGCTTTCACCGCCGCCCGAGACGTCGATCCCCAAAGGTGGTCGACTTATGCACTCCGCGGGCTTCTCTACCATGAAATGAAAAACTACCAGAAGGCGGTCGACGACTTCAGCGAGGCCCTCAAGTTGATTGAGGACCACAAGGCTGCTGTTGCCAGGCTTCGCCGGGGGCATGGCACGGCTGCTGAGGTTTACATGAACCGGGGACATTCCTACCGGGAGTTGGGACAATTCGAGGCGGCGGCGGCCGATTTTGACCGGGCTGCGCAGTTGGGGCCGCTGCGATTCGGCGACGAAGTGGCTCTGCTCTATGTGATGGGACGTGAGGAGTTTCGGAACCCAGCCAAAGCGCTAGCCCTCTACAGAACGCTCGTGGCGGCTCGGCGAAAACAGCTAGACAGCCCATCCCTCCGCAACGCCTTGGCCAAGAACTTGCACAGCCTGGGCCATCTGCTGGAAACAAGCGGACGCCTCGATGAGGCCGAACAGGCGTTCGCTGAGTTCCTAAGCATCTATAAGAAGTTGGCGGCGGAGCTACCTGATGAGGCGAATTACCAAGAGAATACGGCGCGGGGATACATCCGGCTGATTACGGTCCTGCGAAAAAATCGGCGGTGGGCCAAGGCGGGGACGGTCCTTGGTGAGGCTCGGAAGCTCAAATATCAACATCCAAACTTTAGTGCCGATCTTGCCTGGTGGTTGGCTACCTGGCCTGATGAAAAACTCAGGGATCCGCGGCGAGCGATAGAACTGGCAAAGGAAGCCATCAAAGTGCAGTCCAACAACCCTGGCCACTGGAGCAATCTCGGCACGGCGCACTACCGCGCCGGCAACTGGCCAGAGGCCGTCGCCGCCTTGGAGAAATACAACGATCACGTCCACGACGCCTTTTTCCTGGCCATGGCCCATTGGCAACTCGACAACAAGGAAAAGGCCCGCAACTATTTTGACGAGGCGGTGAAGCGGATGCGGAAGCGCGACCCCGACGACGAAGAGCTGGCTCGCTTCCGCGCCGAAGCCGCGGCGCTGCTGGAGATTAAGAAACCGTCGGGGTCGAAAACGAAAACAAACGAATAACGCAGCGAAATTCGCCCGGGCTAGTGAAAATGTGATACGGCGGCCAAGTAGGGTGCATCCCGCGCCGTGAATTGTCATTGGGTGCATCGGGATGCACCCGACAACTTTTCAGGATCCACACCATGAACCATCCGCAAACATCCCGCCGGCTACGTCTTGAACCCCTCGAATGTCGACGCCTTTTGGCCGCCGGCGTGGTGGGAACCGCCGAGCAGACGGTCGAATTGCTCGACCTCTCGCCGGCGCTGTTTGTCGAGAACCAGGGGCAATGGGCCGACGATTCGATGCGCTGTTCGGCAACGGGGCCAACGTGCTGCACACCGACACGGGACTCGTGTTTCAGCTTGTAGGAGGCGTCTCCGACGGCGATCTTGATTTCGATAGAGGTAAGGAAGCCCGGTTGAGTTCCCGGGCTCCCTCCCCTCCGAACCGTGCGTGCGGATTTCCCGCACACGGCTCTCCGGTTGGTGGTGTTACCTCTTCGAGGATTGGCTGGCGAGGCGATAGGCTGTGACCATAGAAAACAACCCATGCTTCGCAAAGTAGGCGTTGGGCCAGCGTTGATGGCTGTGCTTAAAATACTCGAACCAGCCTCGTAACGTAAAGTTCACGTCGCGAATGACGTAATGAAGACTATGCCCGCTGGTGCGCCGCGTCTTGGCACGGATTTCGGCCCGCACATTCTTTAGGCTCTTCTTGCGTGGCCAGCGTTGCTCGCCACAGAAGTGATACCCAAGAAAGTCGAAACTTTCATTCCGCACGTCGACGATGCAGGTTTTCTCCGGGTGCAGTTCGAGGCCCGCCTCGGCGGTCCACGCCCCGACGGCGGCCAAAGCCCGCTCGGCGTCTTCACGGCTGCGACACAAGGGATCGTGTCGAAGTAACTCTTCAAATCCGCGTCGACGACATACGTATAACCGTCTTTGAGCAGTCGATCGACGCACCGCCTGCGGTCGATAGTCGCCGCTGGTGAGTGTTTTCGTCAGGCGCTTCAGGTGTTGGGATTGTCGTCGCGTGAAATCGTCAATCGTGACGCGATCGACTCCGGCGGCGCCCTTGTTCCGGGCCACTTGGACAAACGCCCAGTACAAATTCTCCTCGGAGCTGACCTTGTCAATCAAGCTGAACCATTTTCCTCCTTTCACTCCCGTTTCCAGGGTCGTCCCTTGGCTCCGACGGAATTACCCGCCCTCCACGCTACTATGGACGCTCTGACTCCTGTGCAGCCGGCTCTTCGTATCCTTATCAGGGACAATGAACACCGCTACAGGTCACTGCACAGGTCTCCCTGCTTCATGTGCCTGGCCTTCTGACCATTCCATCTCCAACCACCTGACCGCTCCCGTCGTCGGTTTCACACGCTACCCATCACCGCGACAGGCTTCCCAAACGGGTCTGGGCTTCGCCATTTCCTAGCAGGCTCGCCAGTCGGCCCGGCCGAATCGAGTTCACAAATGTTACGGACTGGTCGTTCACCTCCAGTTGCTTCCCAAGAGCGCCTCACGACGACGCAGTTACTTTCAGTTACAGGCCGGAGAACGCACGCCTGAAAAGGACTTACACCTTTCCGACCAAACACACTTGCAGGCGCACTAGGTCATGCTCCGCCTGACGCAAACAGCATTCAACCTCAACTCGCACAGAAAGTCAGGCACAGCCTGACCTACGGAACGGACCACCAAGCAAAAAGGCGGCCGGTGAGCTTGTAGCGGCTAAGCAACCCACTCACCGGCCTGGCATCGCCCGGACGCTCAGTCTGCGCGCCCGGGACGATGGCTGAATTATGCTACCGCAGACGAACTTTGATGATAAGGAGATGCAGTCATGTTCAAACTGTCGAAACGAACGCTGACGATGCTGGTGGCTACCGTGGCAGTGGGCCTGGTGTGGGGCGCCTTGAGCCTCTCCGCGCCCGGCAAGGGCCCTCCTGGTGGCGGCGGCGGTGGCGGGCAAGAAAGATAAGGACACGACCCCGCCGGCCGCGGTGGACACGCTGCTCGTGTTATCGGTCACGTCCAGTACCATTGAACTCGGGTGGGTTGCCGTCGCAGACGACGACGACAGCGGCGACGCGGCGGCGGTCTACGACGTCCGTTACTCCACGAGCCTCATCACCGACGCAAATTTCGATAGTGCTTCGACGGTGATATGCGATCCGGTCCCCGAGGGCTCCGGGTCGCCGGAAACCACGACGGTCGGCGACTTGTCAGAGCAGACGGAGTACTGGCTGGCTCTGAAGGTGCGCGATGACGCGGGCAACTGGTCCGACCTCTCCAATGTCGTATCCGCCGAGACGAAAGTGACCCCGTCCGCGGAATTCGCCCTTGAGGTGGTTGACCCCTTGGCAGGCCCAAATCTTACCGGTTCTCTCGATCTGGCCTACGACCTGAGCGACAAACCGAAGCCGTCGATCGCCTATAAAAATCTCCAGAGTAACCCCATCAGTGTCCCCGTGCGATTCGCCTCGTGGAACGGGACTGGATGGGACATCGAGCTCATCGAGAATCTGTTTGGCTCCGGCGTAGACTTGGCTTACGACCCGACAAGCGGGCAGGCCACCGTAAGCTACGGCTTCCGATCTTCCACCAAAAACGCAACATATACGCTCAACTTTGCCCGCAGGATCGAACCGAACGACTGGTCAATCGAGATTGTCGATGACACCTTTGATGGGTATGGATATAAATCTCTTGCCTACGATCCGAGCGGGAAGCCATCCATCAGCTACCGCCTCTGGAAATACTCGAAGACAAAAAATCCCGGCCTGAAGTTTGCCTACTGGGACGGATCGTCCTGGATCGTCGAGATGGTCGATCCCGGTGTTGACACGCGCAACAACATTGGCAACTCCCTGGCCTACGACCCGGCAACCAAGGAAGCCGCCATCGCGTACCTCCGCAGTGAGACGCTGAAGTTCTTCAGGCGCGACGCCGAGACAGGGACTTGGAGCAGCCAGTTGGTCAAAAACGTCAGCGCCCACCCGGATTGGGCTGGCGGTGTCAGCCTGGTGTACGATCCCGTAAGCGAGAACCCTTCCATCGCCTTCACGGCGGTCTCTTCCGACAGTTCCGGCGACGACATGCTTAAGTTTGCCCGCTGGGACGGATCGACCTGGGTCATCGAGACAGTCGAGACTTGTGCCGGATGCGGCGAAGGCAAGTCGCTGGCGTATGCCGCCGATGGTACGGCGTACATCAGTTACGCGAATTATGACACCAGGCAGGTGAAGCTCGCCCGCAGGAACGGACCCAACGATTGGATGATCGAAACCGTCACGGGTTGTGTCGCGGCGAGCCCGACTTCGCTCAAGTTCGATCCAAATGGCAACCCTTCAATCGCCTATTCCGACTATGTAAACGATAAACTGAAATTCGCCCGCGTCGCCCCGTAAAGGCCTGGGCCAAGTTCGTGATCCATGGCCCTCGTCGGTAACTGAAGCAAAGCTTCGCGAACAAGCGTTCCGTAGCGGAGAAGGCGACGCAGCAATAACGTGTAACAAAGATTTCGCCCCGAAGGGGCAGTTTGTTTCGCCCTTTCAGGGCAAACTAATTCTTTTGTCTTCCTTCCCAGGGCGTTGCCCTGGGCTGATATTTTTTGACCCCTTCGGGGCGGAGTCATCCCAGGCGTAAATGCCTGGGCTAGTTAAAATGTGATACAGCGGCCAAGTAGGGTGCATCCCGATGCACCACGCGGCGCCGTGAATGGTCATTGGGTGCATCGGGATGCACCCTACAACTTTTCAGGAGCCACACCATGAAACGTCCACAAACATCCGGCCGGCTACGTCTTGAACCCCTCGAACGCCGACGAATGTTGGCCGTGGCCCCGATCGACGACCCGGGAATCGAACAAGCTGTCGCGGCGCCCGCGGTCGCCGGCGCTGTTGAGTTCGCTACCCACACCATCACCACCGACGCCGATTCGGCCCATAGCGTGTTTGCGGCGGACCTGGACGGAGACGGCGACCTCGACGTGCTTAGCGCGTCCTACCTTGACGACAAGATCGCCTGGTACGAGAATCTTTCAGCGCCGCTGGCCGACCTGACCGGCAACGGGTTTGTGGACTTCGAGGATTTGACCGTGCTGCTGGCCAACTGGAACAAAGACGTCACCGCCGCCGACGGTAATCTTGTGGAGCCTCTGACCAGCGTGGTCAATTTCGAGGATCTAACCGTGCTGCTCGCCGCCTGGACCGGGCCGGGCGGGGCGGGTTCGCCGCCAGCGGCGGTAGCCGAGGCGACAGTTTCGGAAGTGGCAAGCGTATCAACGCAGGATACAACGACCGCCAAGGGCCGCCTCGCTACCAGCGCCCACTTCGACCGACTGAGGCGACGCGATGATGTCACGTTGCGACGTGCTGGACGGCGAAACGATGTGCCGATCTCAAGGGTTAACACGCTCCGCCGACTCCAAGCCGCAGCCGTCGACCGCGCATTGGCGGAGGAGGCGACGACGGACCGGGCGAAGGTTATCAGGCGTAGGGCAGGCAGTAGCGCCCGACTTTAGACCTTGCGGCTTGCTGGTCCAACTCGCGCTCGCGTTACGTTGCGATTGTGTCAAAAACCCGTGGCGCGTGAGACGCGCCATCAAAGGACCGAATTGTCGGACGGATCGCCTGCGCCGCCGGCATCGTCCGAAAGGTAGAGGCCTTCGCCCTCACCTCACCCTCGAGCCGCTCGCCATTATCATGCGTCAGTGTTCACGCCCGGCGTGGGCTGAAGAGCGTCGCTTGGTTTGCTCGTTAATTTCCCCGGCACCGTCACGTTGCGCAGTCGAAAAGACGACAGCACGACCTCGTCAAACTATGTCGGTTTTCACGACCGAAGCGGGAATGGTTGATAGCCAGAGTGCATAAGGAGGGCGTGTCCTGGGGCAGTTAGCCGAGAATTCTGGGCGCGTTGGTCGACAACCCCGATGCAGTTTGACTGGCCGCCGTTGCGTGCGTCGGTGAAATCGACCGACGCGCGCAAGCGATTCCAGTTCGAGACTTTGGTCACCATCACCGACACGCCTGAACGCATGTCTCTAACACACACCGGGGCACATCGATCGGCGCACTCAGCAGCTCACCGGCACACCCAGCGTTAGCGGGCTAAGTCTCCGGCCGACTGCTTCGCGCCTTGGTGCCGCAGCGCATCTTCGGCCCGAGTCAGCCAATTCTTCATGAGGTCTTTCAGGGCAGGAGGACGAATCGAGGCCAGAGTCTCTTGGTGGTTCTTTAGACGGCGGAGCAGCGCATCGCGGTGCTGGTTCAGCTCAAAGACGGTGATCGTCGTTTCACCTCGCGACCGCTTTCTGACAAGTAGCCGCCACTGGCTCACTCGGTGCCAGTGCAAGATAAACCGCGCAAATACGCGAAATTGCTCGCCGTCGCCGTCAAGATCGGAAGCGGCCTGAGTGGCTGCGACCATCTCACGATAGTACGCGATTTGCTTGCCACGCGGGAGCGATTTGGCCACGTCGGGCGTCATCTGCACGTCGGTCGGGAGCAGCCTCCCCAGTTCGATGCAGCGGTCGAAGTCAAACGCCAAGAACGAGGCGTGGACGGCCCTCGCCAACATCTCAAGCGAGGCCGGCTGTTTGGCGCTTCGCCGATAGAGCTGCTCGAAAAGCAGGGCACTTTCATGGTGCGAAGCCGGGTCATAAGCCAGGAACAAGTCAAAGGCCAGCCGCTGGGGATCAACTTCGTCGGTCGGCACAACGTCGATGACACGAGGGCGCAGGCCGTCAAGGTATTCGATCAGCCGATTCTGCCGCTCTCCGCGAAGGGCGACGCGGCGGCCTTCATGGTCCAAGTCCAGATAAATCTCCAGGTGCGATAGATTCGGGTCGATGCCGTCCACTTCCTCGTTCTTGTGCTGCCTCAGCAAAGCCGTGGCGGCGTAAAAGCCCGTTCCTTGCACGCGGAGCAACGTGTCGTCGCCGAGTAGATTGTTGTCGTGCAGAGAGACTTCTACCGGATCGCCGGGCGACCAGATCAATTCGATCGGTTGATCCGTTGTCAGTTCGCCCCCCGGCCCTTGTTCGTTTTTCTTGTGCATATCGATCCTGTGGGAAACAGAATCACCTGCCCCGGTGTTTATGACGAGATAGGGCTTGATGCGGCTGGGAATCTCGCCCGAAATCGCCGCCACGCGAAACCTCAAGTGAAGGCTGGGGACAACCACCTGACGATCACCGGGAAACCAACGCTTGAATTGCAGCAGACGTTGCTCCGCGTCAGGGTACACAGCGGCAATGAACTCGTTTGCGCGGTGCTTGTCGAAAAACTCCTCATACAGCGAAAGCAGCCGGTCTGCCTTCTCGGCAATCGCGCGCAGCGCCTTCGGGTCTCGGCGGTCCAGCTTGGCGCAGCGGATCTCCCAGAACTCATGCTCGATCTTCGCCAAGTCCCTCCAATCCTGATACACGGCCACGTAGCCTTTCCAGCGGTCGAGGTGTTCCCAATACTCGGCGGCGCTTATATACCGCAGGTGGATTTCATCGCCCGGCCGAATCAGCTTGTTGCGAATTGATCCGCTGAGCCTTTGTGGAGCGGACGTACTGGCCGCGCTGCCGGAAATCCAATCGATGAGCCACATTCCCCGCGAGCGAAGATTCGGCAACGGAAGGTCGGTCCCCGGCTTGTCCTGAAAAAGGGCGAGATAATCCCCGGTTGGGCCGTTTTTCCACGTCGTCTCCGAACCGGATGCCACACGATTGAGAAATTCTTCGAGTGGCACGCCGGCGGCGCCGTCTTTGGAAATGGAGCTGACATACGGTCGCCTTGCCTCAGGCGCCGCCAATT
>JADFKK010000084.1 GCA_022564995.1 Planctomycetota bacterium
ACTTCTTCCGAGATCGTCTCGGCGAGACGCTTCCGAATAAGTTGGACGCCACCGAAACGATCAGCGATACACTTGCCGAGTAGTTTTTTGCTTGGCAAGACAGCGACAAAGGAATCGGATTATGGCACTCGGCGGGCGCCTACGTTTCGGTCGTCGCCGCCCGCTGGCGGTAGAGGGCCGGATCGACAACGGCCGCCATCGCGGCGGCGTCGAGCGAACCATCAAAGAAGCTGTTGACGCTGTCGGCCACGCTTTGCGGGTCTTGTATCGCGCGGGCGTGTTGCACCCTGAGGCATGAGATGTTGCGCTCCTCAATAAAGCCAAAAACCTTCCGCAGTTGCTCCGCGAAGACATCGGCCAAGCGTCCGCGCTCGAGATTGGCGCCCTGGCGCCCCTGGCGCTGGAGCATCGTATGCTGCGATGCCAAGACCTCGTCCAGATCTCGCTGCATAAAAACAATGCGATAGTGGGCTGGGGTGCCATTGATTTCGCTCGGTAGATCGGGAAGTAGCTGAGCCACAATCTTCACGACTTTACCGCGCGCATCGCCGAGCCAACTTGAGTCGCTACGGAGCTGCGTCGCCCGGGCGTACTCAAAGTAACCCTTGGGGTTCGAGGCGTCCGCTTCGCGCTGGCCGTCCGTCAGCGGAGACATCCCGCCCGCCACCAGCATTTGCATCATCATCGACGTGCCCGATCGCGGAAGACCTGTCACGATGGTGATGATTTCGCTTGGATCGACGGTCGGCTTTGACGGGGGAATCGGCGAAGCGGCGCTGGCTGCGGTGGTCGCTGGCGATGCGGTAGAAATGTTGTCGGCGTTGTCGGTATCGTCTTGCGAACCGCCGTCCTCGATTCGCTGGAGCACTTCCTTAAGACGGGCGCGATGCCCGAATGCGCGATCCGGGCGGTGCAGCTTCGTTGCGTAGATGGTGGCCAGCCAACGATGAGCGGCCGGCGTCAAGGGCGCCAGCTTGAGACACGTTTCAAATGCCTCGACCGCTTGCTCGTATAATTCAAGCTTGGCGAGCGTCACGCCCAGGCGCAGGTGAGCCCGCGGCATGTCGTGGATCAATTCCACGGCCGTCAGGGCGTGATCCACGGCGTCTTCATAGCGGCGCAAACGCGCGAGGGCGGTTGCCAAGCCTTCGTGGGCCTGCGCGTTGTCGCCGTCGATGTCAAGCGCCCGCTCAAAGGCCCGCTCCGCCTCTTCGTTGCGGCGCATGCGGAGATAGGTTTGCCCCAACTGCAGATGCAGCCCGGGCAGCCGGGGCTCCGCCTGTTCGGCCTTGTCGAGATATTCGAGCGCCTTGTCGAAATCGCCGTCCATCACTTCCAGCCGACCCAGCAGCAGATTGACGGTCGGCGCCGACCGCACGTCGTAGCCGCGTATGTTTTCCGCTGCCTCTTGTAGAAGACGTTTGCGCTTATCGAGAAACTCGTCGTCGACGGGCAACACACCCATCTCGATGCTCAGTGGCTGGCGTTGCTCGTCGTCAGCCTGTGCCTGCTCGGCGTCGACTCGCTGCTGGTGAGCCTTCTCCCACTTCTCGTTCGCATCGGCGATGATCTTCTCGGGGTTCTCGTCGATCTCGCGAACGGCCTGATCGAAACGGTCGGCCTTCTCGACATTGGACCGCTCCATTGTCGCAAGCAACCCTTCGGCCAGCGGCCGGACTTCGTTAAACCGGCGCTGTCCCATGTAAACCCGAGCCAGCGCGACTCCGAAACGGAGTTCGTCGGGATACTCTGCCAACAGCTCGTCCAGGTGCGTGGCCGCCTCATGCAGCAAACCGCCGTCGTGGTAGGCGCGGGCGAGGTTGAATTTGGATTCGCGTGCGGCGTCCTTGGCAGCTTGTTCGTCGTTCTCACTTGGCTCTTCGATGTATCCCAGTTCAACAAGCTGGCGGAGTGCCTCGCGTGCTGCATAAGGATCCTCCCGTTTATCCGGGGGATGCATGCCCGCGTCGCCATCTACGTCTTCCCAACTGGCGATCGGTTCCGGCGGCGGCGTCCACTCCGCTTCGATCGCGCCGACAAGGGGCTTGCCGTCCATGTCCTCCGCCACGGGCAGGCCCAACAGATTGAGCACGGTCGGTGTGATGTCGAGCAGGGTTGCGCCGTAAATCTGCTCACCTCGTTTGATGCCCGGCCCGGCCAGCGCCACGATGCCGTAGTCGCGGTGCCAAATCGCTGGGCCTGCCGGCTCTCGGAGCATTTCCTTGGGGCGGAGGTGGTCGCTATGGAACCCGTGATCCGAGCAGAGGATAATCGTCGTTTCCTCACCCGCCAGATGGATCAGCCGACCGAGCATCAAATCGTGGAAGCGGTAGCAACCGGCCATCACGTCCTTGTAGATTTCAAAATCCTGCTCGCTGACGTTGTCCATTCGAGGCGGATGATACCGCATGAAGGCGTGACCGAAGTGGTCGATCGAGTCGTAGTAGACCCCCATGAAATCCCAGTCATTCTGCTCCATGACGTAAGTGGCGGCGTTGTGGACGCTGGTCATTTCCGCAAACAGAATGGCGAACGTGAGCAGTCGTCGGTCCTTCTGCTGGTCGATTTTCGCAGCGCCCGGAATGAAGGGAAGAATTTCTTCCGCGCTCAGTTCCGCGGGATGGACTCGCAACTCGGCCAGCGCCTCGCGCAAGGATTCCGGATGCACGCAATCGGCGGCCAAGGGCGGGAGATCGGTCGACTCAGATTTGTGATCGAGCTTGACTTTCTGATACATGTCCGAAATGCAGATGCCGCCTATCGGTTCGGCCGGATGGCTACAGAACCAACTCACGACGTTGGCCGTCAGGCCCTGCTGCGTCAAGATATTCCAAAGCGCCTTGCAACGCCGGGTGGTGCTGGACGATGGCCGCACCCCCTTGCCATCGGGCATCGGCTCCGTAAAACCATGAATCCCATGCTTGTACGGTCGTTTACCGGTGCCGATGGAATTCCACAGCATGGGACTCAACACGGGTTTGAGCGTGGCCAGATTGCCACGCGATCCTCGTTCCAGAAGGCTCTGGGTATAAGGCATCGCACCCTGCGCGATGAACTGGTCGATCAGTTTCCAGTCGGCAGCGTCCCAACCGACCAGCAGCACTCGTTTGGCGATGCGAGAGGATTCGGGCATGTTTTCTTGGTACAGGAATTAGAAGCAAACGGTTGGCAAAACGAAGAACGACAGCCCAGCGGACAACGGATATCTGGAGTGACGGGCGCCTGGAGTAGGATACCGCAGGAAACGGCCCCGGCCAAATGGCAATATCTGGAAGTGCTAGAGGATCAGAGATAGCACTTCAGCCAAGTGGCAGCCGGATTCGCGGGAAGTCAGAGGGCTGCCCGACATACCGTCGTTTCGGCTGAATTCTTAAGGCGAACGGCGGATAAAACAATACTAGCACGCAGCGCAAGCAAGTGAGTGAGTGAGTGAGTGAGTGAGTGAGCCTCGCCGATCCACTTGCTTGCGCTGCGTGCTTGTATTTTGGTAAATCTCCGTCTGCCGCTCGCCTAAGAATCCAGCGACGACGAGATTCAGCTACCGGAGGCGTTGCCGAGAGTGATCCCGCCGTGGGTCATGCAGCTCGACCAGATCGTTTTCTTCTTCGCCAAAAACCCATTCCGACCGCGCCGGCGGCAAGCAACGCCAGACTGCTCGGCTCGGGAACAGCGCCCGCGATCGCTGCTTCACCGGCCACGTCGTTGTAACCAAATGTCTCGAGTGCAATCTCTTGGGCGTTAATCCTGGTAACCTGCGCCCAGCCGAAATGCGCGGATCCGTCAAGGTCGAAGCGAATACCAATGTAGCGACTGTCGCCGACTGCGAAAGCGGCCAAGTTGCCGTAGTTCCCATTGCCGTATGGAGTGGCGCCGAAGGTCAGGTTGTCGTCGATGATAGCGCCCAGGGCAAGAGGGCTTACGTCTGACCCAGCCCCCACGAACGCACCCATGGTGTCGCCTGCGGGAGTGTAGATGTAGGCGTTTGGATAGTCTGCGCCGAAATACCCCATCAGCCGCATAGAACCCGGCGTCGCGTTGCCGGCAATTTCCGGCGCCAAGGCGGTCGTGCCGCTGACCATATTGAACAGCAACCCAGGGGGGTTACCGATGGTAACGTCCGGGATAGGGTCATGAAAGACTTGTCCCGCGTCGGCCGAACGGTCCTGCGATGCCACGACCGTGGCCGCCGCAGCCGCAGAGTATGCGGCGAGTCGTTTGGCAATTTTCTTGAAGTTCTTAGGCCGCCGCCCGGAGTTCTTTTTCGTCTTTTTCATTGTTGCATTTCCTTGTGTTGTCTGCCGCGATTCAAGGTCAAAGCCTCATTGAATGTCCTGCCGTCTCGCTGCGCGATGCAAACACCACGGGCGGAATCCGCAGGCACTCACGCGACAACCCAAATAATCGATTCAATCCAACCTAACCGACACATCCACCAGTATAATCAACGAGAAACAAAGTGAACGTCCATAGCACGTAAATATATTGCCATTTTGCGACATTCTAGGTTATCCTTTGTTATAGACGTCGGCGCTGTTATTTCAGTGTAAATCGACCATCATCGCCGGATTTCCAGCTCATAGGAACCGATTTAATGAGCAAGAAACAGCGTGTAGCGATCGTAATCGACCTCGATTGGCCTTTCAAATTCGTCTACGAGTATCTCGTTGGGATCAGTCGATTTGCCAGCGGGACCGAGGACTGGCAGTGTCGTATCGATCCCCACGCCGGCGAGACACTGGCCCGTTGTCCAAAACAACCGCCTTACGACGCGATCATCGGCGACGTTTCCAAACGTCTCTTAGAACAGGCGCGGCGCCATCAACTGCCCGTGGTCAATGTCTGGAAGAATTCGCCCGTGTTTGCCCAAACACCGTCCGTAGTTTCGGATGAGCACCAGGTCGGAGCCATGGCCGCCGAACATCTCATCGCCCGAGGATTGCGAACCTTCGGTTACCTGGGCTTTCGTCGTCGCCGAGACACACGGCATCAGCGCGACGGATTCGACGCCGCTCTGGCGCGGTCCGGCTTCAAATCATCAACATTGCTCGTATCTTACCAGGCCGTCGCCACGTACCAATCGTGGTCCAAATTTCGCAGGCAGCTTGACGACTGGGTGCCGACTTGGAAACCGCCCATCGGCGTCTTCGTGGGGCACGACCTCACTTGTCGTTATCTGGCGGAAGCGACGTTGACCCATGGCTTGAACGTGCCCAACGACGTCGCGCTAATCGCCGCCCACAACGAGACGGCCTTCAACGAAAACATAACACCTACCCTATCGAGCATCGACCTGGGCCACGAGCGCATCGGCTATCGGGCCGCCGAATTGCTCGATGGCCTGATCAAGGGCCAACGACCACCGGAGGCTCCACTTTACATCCCTCCGACCAAACTGATCGTAAGGCAGTCGACCGATGTGTTTGCCGTCGACGATCCAATCGTCTCGCTGGCGCTGCGGTTTATATCGGAACACAGTCACGAGGCGATTCGAGTCGACGACGTCGCCGAGCATGTCGCCGTCTCGCGTCGCAGCCTGGAACGCAAGTTCCAAGACGTCATCGGACGTTCGATCGCCGATGAAATCACGCGCCTCAGGCTCGAACGAATCAAGCGACGCCTGATTGAGTCCGACGATTCGATTCAGATCTTGGCCCTCGAATCCGGCTTCGTCGACTCGACCAAAATGTGTCGAGTTTTTCGTCGCGAGATGGGCGTCTCGCCGGGTGAATACCGAAACAGCAAGCGGTAGTGCAAACCGAGAATCGATCGGCCCGACAGGCTGTCCCTACTGCGAACGCGTCATCGGCTCCGTGCGCCGAGAATGTGTGAATCACTTGACACTCGCGCGCCGCATGATCGTCAACATCGGCTTGCCCGATTGGTTCGTCGCTAGCGGTCTGCGCGTGGCGGTGAAACAGCCTGATTCGTGCGGATTCTTCGCTTCTTCGCGGCCATTTTCTCGGTCGCCACCCAATTCGACGTGCGTCTGGTCGGCCGGCACAATTGCCCGATGGGCGGACACCCGCTCGATTGAACCGAAAAACCGCAGATTATTCTACAGAATGCCCCCAGAAAACATTTGCTATCGGCACCGCGGGCGACTAAACTGGCTGCTGGTCACCGTTCCGCCCCCTGTTCCTGCCGCTGGGGATCGCGCGAGGCCGGCAATGGTAACCTCTTGCCCCCTTGGCAGGCGCGATCGCGATACCGTTCCGGTCGCGCGGCGTCGGCCGTAGCGGTGGTGACATTGATCGGTAACTCAAAAAGCTTCTAAAACGACTCGTAGGCTTTGTTTCTTGTACCTGCTAACTTTGTTCCACTTTGAAAGGGTAGGCTGATGAAGACGAACATCAAGACGATCGCGATGGGTTTCTTGGGCATGTTTCTGTTCGCCGCGGTGGCCCGGGCGGACGTGGTGACCCAGTACAGTTTTGAAAACAACCTGGAAGACACGGCGCCCTCGGGCGTTTCGTTTGATAATCTGAGTGTTTTTGGGGCAGGGCGAGCCGAATCGTACGAGGCGGGAATTGTCGGCCAGGCGGTGCGGATCAGTGACGGCGCCACGAACGCCTTTCGCCTACGGGCCGCCGACTCCGACGACCTGGACCTGGCGGCCGACTGGACGCTGGAGGCATTCGTTAAGCCGGATCTGGCGAACGTCGGCGAATGGGAACGCTTCTGGACGAAATGGGGCGACGGTGGAAATGAGTGGCACACCGCCTTTCGCAGCACCGGCGCCGTGACGGTTGAAAACGGGCTCGACCTGTTCATTAACGGAAGTAACAATATCCTCAACAGCAACAACACGGCCGAAGTTCCGCTGGACGAATGGTCACACGTGGCTTTCGTCGGCAACTCGGCAGCCAACACGGTCACGGCCTGGCTCAACGGAAACGAAGTTGGTTCGGCAGGCTATGTTGCTGTGACCGCGGGTGGCGGCGGTATGAGTTTCGGGAACTTCTCCGCGGGACCCGACGCTCTTCAGTATCTCGGTCTGATTGACGAAGCCCTGATCCACGACTCGGCCGTGTCGGAAGCGTACCTGCAAGGCAGGGCGGCACTGCTGGTGATCCCCGAGCCGTCGAGCGTTTCGTTGGCCGTCCTCGGCGTCCTCGCACTGCTCGGATGGACCCGACGGCGCCGTAACCGCTAGACATGCTGAGTTCCGTAGGTCGCGGCTTGCCGCGACACAGACCGCTCCCGTTCGTCGTGGCAAGCCGCGACCTACGGGACGGACACCACGATTGCGCCAAACGGCCCATAGTTTGTGGTGCGCTTCACGGATGATTTCGCGCGGATTTGGTAGAATGACGCTACGCCGAACTGGTTCGTTTAACGGCAAGCCGAAGGCGGCTGCGTGCTGCGTTTTCCAAAACACCGTCGCCTTCGGCTTGCCGTTAAACGAGAGGACAATTCATTTCCAAGGAAATCTCGATGGAATTCGCCACCTGGAAGTCGCTCGCGGGGCGACTGCGCCGTCGACATGGCCCTGGGGCCAAAGCTCGACCCGCCAGGCGGCGGGCCTCGCGTATGGAGACGCTGGAGCCGCGCCAGTTGCTGGCCGCTGGCGGGCTGCTGATCAGCGAGTTTATGGCCAGCAACCGCGGTTCGCTGCTCGACGGTTCCGTGCCGCCGGATTCGCCCGACTGGATCGAAATCCACAATCCGACCAGCGAAACGATCAGTTTGGGCGGCTGGCATCTGACCGACAGCGCGGGCGACAAAACGAAATGGACCTTTCCCGAGGCCGACTTGGAGGCCGGGGAATACCTCGTCGTGTTTGCCTCGGGAAACAACGTGCCCGACGCGGCCGGCAATCTACACACCAACTTTCAGCTCGACGCCGACGGCGAATACCTGGCGCTGGTCGAGCCGGACGGCGAGACGATCGCCTTTGAGATCGCCCCCGAGTTTCCGCCGCAATTCAGCGACGTCTCCTACGGCCTGGCTGCGTCGGCGGCCAGTTCCACGCTGCTCGCCGATGGTGCCGCGGCCCGCGCCTTTGTGCCGACCGGCGAGGAGCTGGGACTGGACTGGACGCAAGTCGGTTTTGACGACTCGACCTGGAGAGCGGGAACCACCGGCGTCGGGTTCGAGACCGAGACGGGCTTCGAGAGCGAAATCGGGCTCGACCTGGAAACCGAAATGCACGGCGTCAACGCGTCGGCTTATCTGCGCGTGGGGTTTCAAGTCGATGACCCGTCCGCCGTCGACCGGCTCAGCCTGAACATCCAATACGACGACGGCTTTGTCGCCTATCTCAACGGCGAAGAGATCGCCAGCCGCAACGCCCGGCCGACGGGCCAGTCGCCCGCACAGGGGCTCATCAGCTATTGGGATTTCGACGGCAATCTGAACGATCAGGCCGCCCGCTTCGCGAATAACTCCGGCGTGGCGGACGACGACTTCCTCGTCCGCTCGGGCGGCGGGGCGCGTTTCGTTCCCGGCATCTCCGGCCAAGCGATCTCGCTGGGCTCCGTGGGCGGTGAGGCCCGTTCGCTCTCCGCGGCCGGCACGCTCGACACGCAGCTCGGGCCGATCTACACAATTGAGACCTGGATCTATCCCACGGCGCTGAACACGTGGAGCCGGCTGGTGCTGAATTGGAGTGGTGGTCAGTCGTATCACTTCGCTCTGAAAAACGGCAGCCGCCTGAGCTTGTTCCACAACGAGGCGGGCGGCCCGAACCGAAACATCGACAGCGACTTGGGCGTTGTGCGGTTGGGCTCGGTCGCCGGCTGGCAGCACATAGTCGGCGTGGCCGATGGTTCGCAACTGAGGATTTATTACAACGGCCTTCAGGTCGGTTCGGCGCCCTACGATGGCACGATTCAAACTTTGGCAACCGGACTGGGGCTGGGCGATTTGGCCACCGGAGGCTCCGGCACGGGCTTGCGCTATCAGGGTTACCTCGACGATCTGGCGATCTGGAATGTCGCACTCACGCCCGAGCAGATTCGTTCGCACTTCGAGGCTGGCGGCGGGGGAATCGGCCTGAGGGAAATTGGCGCCAATACCGACTTGGCGTTCGACGCCAGAGCCACTCGAGACCGGCCCGATGCCGAAGCGCTGCTGCCGGTGAGCATCGACCTCACGGCCCACCGCGACCTGTTGCAATTGGGCGAAAACGTCTTGGCGATCCACGGCCTGAATTCCTCGGCCGGCGATTCCGACTTCTTGATCGCACCCGAGTTGCAGGCGGCCAGCGTGTCGCTCGACGCTGAGGTGCGAAGATACTTCACCGATCCGACGCCCGGCGAGGTCAACGGCACGGGCAGTTCGGACCTCGGTCCGATCATTCGCCGCGCGACTCACGCGCCGCTGGTGCCCGGCGACGGCGACGACATCATCGTTACCGCCACAGTTGAACCGACCAACGCAGCCCTCGGCGAAGTGCTGCTGCACTATCGCGTGATGTTCGGCGCCGAGACGACCACTGCGATGGCGGACGATGGCTTGCACGGCGACGGGGCGGCCGATGACGGCGTGTTTGGTGCGACGATTCCCGCCAACGCCTCCGCCCCCGGTGAGATGGTCCGCTGGTTCATCACCGCCGAGGACGACGCGCGCAATCCGTCGCGCTGGCCGCTGTTCGAGGATCCGACCGGCTCGCCCCAGTATGAGGGCACGGCGATCGCCGACCCGGCCACGGGTAGCGAGTTGCCGTTGTTTCAATGGTTTGTGCAGAACCCAGCCGCGGCCGAGACCGGCTCCGGCACGCGGGCTTCGGTCTATTACCTCGACCAGTTCTACGACAACGTGTTCGTCCGCATCCGCGGTCAGACCGCGCGCAGTTGGCCGAAGAAAAGCTATAAGTTCGACTTCAATCGCGGCGATCATTTTCGCTTCGCCGAGGGCCAGCGTCGCGTCGAAGAGATCAACCTCAATACGACCTACACCGACAAGTCGTACGTGCGGACGATTCTGGCCTACGAGTCGTTCCGCGGCGCCGGCGTGGCCTACAGCGAGACTTTCCCCCTGCGGATCGAGCAGAACGGCAATTTCTACAGCGTGGCGATCTTCGTCGAACAGGTCGATACCGACTTCTTGCGCCGCAACGGCCTCGACGAAAACGGCGCCCTGTACAAGGCCAAGGCCAACGGGTTTACCGGCTCGGCCAACAGCGGCTTCGACAAGAAGACCCGTCGCGATGAGAATCACTCGGACTTGCAAGCCCTGATTAACGGCCTGGCCCTCAGCGGCGCGGCGGAGCAGACGTTTCTGTTCGACCACGTCAATCTGGCGGCCCAAATCAATTACATGGCCGCCAACATCATCATCCAGGATATCGACCGCACGGTGAAGAACTACTACGTCTATCGCGACACCGCGGGAACGGGCGAGTGGTTCATGCTGCCCTGGGACGAAGACCTGACGTTCGGGCCCGACGCGCTCAATACGGATGTAATCGACGCCACGGACGACGCTTCGGTCGATCACTCCAGCCATCCGTTTATGGGCGGAACGCAGTTTCCGTTTCGCGGATTGCGAAATATGTTCTTGGACGCGATCTACCGAAACCCGATTACTCGCGAGATGTTTTTGCGGCGGCTACGGACGCTGATGGACGAACTGCTCCAACCGCCCGACACACCGGTTGGCGAATTGAAATTCGAGGGGCGGATCGACGCGCTGGTCGAGCAGATGGGGCCGGATGTATTGCTCGATCGGGCTCGTTGGCGTGGCAGCGCGCATTTCGGCGGCTTCGAGCTTTCCTTTGAAGGCGAAATCAACCGTCTCAAGAGTTTATACTTCGCCCGCCGCCGACCGCATCTCTACGTGAGCCACAACATTGACAACCCGAATAACTACCCGCTGAACGTCGGCATTCCAAACGAGCAGCCGGACTTTTCAGCACGGGCGGCCGAAGACCGGAAAATCTCTTTCGGGGCGATCGACTTCGCACCGGCCTCGAACGATCAGGACCAGGAATATATCGAGATCATCAACGCCAACGACGTGGCGATCGACATTTCCGGCTGGATGCTGACCGGCGGCGTCGAACATGTGTTTCAGCCCGGCATGGTGATTCCCGCGAGGACAACGCTCTACGTCACGCCCAGCGCGAAGGCGTTTCGCGCCCGCACCATCGGGCCATCCGGCGGACAAGACCTGCTGGTCGAGAGCGGCTACCGGGGGCATCTCGGCTCGCACGGCGAAACACTGCAACTGCTTGACACCTCGGGCGCAGAAATTGCCTCGACCAGCTATGAGGGTCAGCCCAGCGAAGCGCAGCAGTTCCTGCGCGTCAGCGAATTGATGTTTCATCCGGCGGATGATGATGCCGGGCGCAACGGCGACGACTTCGAGTTTATCGAGCTAGTCAATACGGGCGCTGTGTCGCTTAATCTGGCGGGAGTTCACTTTACCAGCGGGGTGCAGTACACGTTTGCCGACGTGACGCTGGCGGCGTCGGAGCGGTTGGTGCTGGTCAAGAACGTGGAGGCCTTCAACGAACGCTATGACACGGCCGGCATGATCGTCGCCGGGCCGTTCAGTTCCGGCACGCTCGACAACGGGGGCGAGAAGGTCAAGCTGGAAGACGCCCAAAACGGCACCATCCTCGAATTCCGCTACGACGACGATTGGTACAAAATCACCGACGGCATCGGGTTTTCGATCTCGGTGATTGACGTGACGGCCCATTTCGATACCTGGGGCGAGCGCGCCACGTGGCGGCCCAGCACTGAGCTGCACGGGTCGCCGGGGCGGGCCGATGCGTTTTCGGTCCCCGCGCCGGGAGCGATCGTGATCAACGAGGTGCTGGCCCACAGCGATGAGGACGCCGGTGACTGGATCGAACTGTTCAACACAACCAGTGCCGCGATCAACGTCGGCGGTTGGTTCCTCAGCGACGACCGCTTCGATCCGCTCAAGTACGAGATTCCCTCCGGCACGACAATTCCCGCTGGCGGATTAGCCACGTTCACCGAAACACAACATTTCGGCGAGAAGTTCACGCTGAGCGAGTTGGGCGACGAGGTGATCGTGCAAGCGGCCCGAGACGGAACGATGCTCGGCTTTCGCGCCCGCGAGGATTTCGGCGCCGGCGACAACGGCCGCACGTTCGGCCGATTCATCAAGACGACCGGCGGCAAGGATTTTGTCGCGATGAAAGACGCCACCTTCGGCGCCGCAAATTCCGGCCCGCTCGTCGGACCGGTCGTGATTCACGAGATCATGTACCATCCAGCCGAAGGTGAGGGCAGTGAGTTTGTCGAACTGCTGAACGTCTCGGGCGCGCCGGTCTCTCTGGCCGGTTGGCGTTTCAGCGGCATCGGCTACCAGTTCGACGAAGACGTGGTGATTCAGCCGGGCGAACTGGTCCTCGTCGTGCCGCTGGCGCCGGATGACTTCCGCGCCGTGCATAACGTGCCGGCCGCCGCCGAACTTTTCGGTCCCTATCTGGGCGCGTTGAGCAACGCCGGCGAAAGCCTGCGGATCAACAAGCCGGGCGAGCCGGCAGACGACGGCTTCATCTCCTCGATCATGGTCGATCGAGTCAGTTACGACGACAGGGCCCCCTGGCCGGTCGAGGCCGACGGCAGCGGCGTGGCGTTACAACGCAGACAGGTCGCTGGTTACGGCAATGAGCCGACCAATTGGACAATCACCTTGCCGGGCGGCACGCCGGGCGCTTTCGCCATCGCACCGGTGGTTAGCGAAGTGCTGGTGGCCGGCAGCGACTGGTCGCGGGCGTTGCTCGATCGATTCTCCGCGGCCGGCAGCGGCGAGGGCGGCTTTTCAATTCCCACCGGCGAAGCACAACTGCAAACGCTCGCTTGGACCGGCATCGATCAGATCATCGTCCGCTTTAGTGAACCGGTCGACGTTGGCTCGGGCGATCTGCGAGTTGCAGGCGTCAACGTACACGAGTACGACGTCACCGATTTCAGCTACGACCGGTCGACGTCGACTGCCATCTGGACCCTCGATCGGCCGATCCGCGCCGACAAGCTGCGCATCGAACTGAGCGACGGCGTGCGCGATGAATCGGGTTTCCCACTGGACGGTAATTGGATCGACGCGACGAGCAGCTTCCCTTCCGGCGATGGTGTGATCGACAGCGACGATGCGTTCCGCTTCCGCTTCAACGTGCTGCCGGGTGACGCGGTAGCTGGCGGCCCAGGATCTGACGGCGCCGTCGATCGGGAGGATCTTTTCGCCCTGATCGGCGGCCTGGGAAGCAACACGACCCGGCCGCGCTACAACGTGCGTTTGGACGTGGATGCCGACGGCAGCATTGGAGTCGACGACCTGCGGCAGGTGCTCTTGCGGGTAGGAAGTGTATTGCCCGACGGAGAGCCCGGCGAGATCGGCTCTGCTGCGCCGCAAGCGGCGGTCGACGTCGTGTTTGAGCGACTGGGCCAGGCGGCGGCCCAAGCCGCGACGACGCGCTGGCCAAGAGTCCGCCGCGCACGCATCGTAACGTCGTCATCACCGACCGCGACCGAATCGGATCATCCACTGCGTCGCTACCAAGCGGCGGCGATCGACGGCGCGATGGACGCGGAATCGGAATCCACGCTGGCGAGACACGCCTCGGCTTTCGTGCGCCGTCGCAGGTAGGGCGAGCGGCGGAAAGACATTACGCTGCGCTCGTCCAGCGATTTTCTGCGTCGCGAATTCCGGTCGCAACCTCTCTATCAGGCACGGTTCATGTTAATCTTCATTGGATTCAAAGAGAATCGATCCGTTGGATGAAAAGATGCCCAGCAAGAAGAAACAGCCGCAGATCCCGCTCCCCAAGAGTTGGGACAAATACGTTAAATCCGGCATCCTGCGCGTCTTTGCTCTGGCCCAGAATGCCTTGATCCACACCCCGCAGATGGGCGGCCGACAGCAGCAACCAGCGCGCGGGACTGAAAGTCGAGCGAAACCGCTGGGAGCAGGAAGCGGCCCAGCTTCGCGAAGCGATGCGAATCAAGGATGCTCGGATGGCACAGCTCGCGCCCCAGCGGAGACCTAAACAAGGACGGCCTGTTGACTCTCGAAGAGTACATTGGAAACCCAAAGGGCCGAAACGTGCCAGCTCTGACGAGGCAATTCAAACGCCGCGATACCAACAAGGATTCGCGTCTTACCGTGCAGGAACTGAAAGCCGCGATGAAGGAGAAGTGAAAAACGCCGATGAGAAACACCACCGGAACAAGTTATCTCGAAGCGTCACGAAGTACGCAACGCCCAAACGCCAGTTATAATAGCGTTTCTCGCATCTCGCCGGTGATTCGATCTAAATTCACGAGAGCAACGGATTGAACGGTCGGCTGAGTTTTTTCACCCTTCGCGGTTCCAGGCGATTCCAACCGGGAAATGTCGGTCGACAAACACTGATGAGCAAATTGATGAGCAAAATAACAAGAAGAGATTTTATCAATGGAACTTTAGTGGCGACTGGAGCCACGATGCTCCCATCTGAGGTCCATGGCGCGAATGTTCTGGCCGCACTCGAACCATCGTATTATCCACCATCGCGCAGCGGACTTAGGGGAAGTCACCCGGGATCGAACACGCACGCACATAGCAGAGCATTCGATAAGAAATCGGATTGGGGGCCAACCACCCAATTGAAAGAAGAGTACGACCTGGTTGTTGTAGGAGGTGGAATCAGCGGACTATCGGCGGCCTATTTCTATCAGAAACAGCACGGCAGAGATAAGAAGGTGCTCATACTCGACAATCATGACGATTTTGGAGGTCATGCTAAAAGGAACGAGCACACGATGGATGGTGACACGCGAATAGGCTATGGCGGTTCACAGACTTTGGTCAATCCACACTCAGCGGGTAAAACCGTACTCAACCTGTTAAAGGATATCGGCGTCGATCTGGATCGATTCAAAACAGCCTATGACGTTGATTTTTTTAAGCGCAACAAGTTAGGGGCGGTTACTTACTTCAACAAGAAAACGTTTGGCGAAGACAAAGTAGTCAAACATCCTTATTGCAATTATCCAAATTATGTGGAAGGACTTCAGGCTGCCAAGCTATCCAACGAAGAGGCCGCACAACAAGCCCCCTTAAGCGAAAAAGGCAAACAACAATTGCTGCGGGTGTTGAAGGGCGGTCTGCATGTTCTGAAAGTGCCCAAAGAGGAATTACGGAAATACATTTCGACTCATTCCTACTTCGATTATCTGAAGAACACTTTGGGGGTTGATGATCCCGGCGTATTAAGAATGGCCAGATATTCCGCCGCCGACTGGGCCAGCGGAGGAACCGACTTGCTGCGCATCGGTGCAGCCAAGGGAGCCGGAGCGATGGGTTTTGCTCCTGTAGCAGTCTATGACGAAGATCATCCATACATTCATCATTTTCCCGATGGCAATGCCGGCGTTGCCCGTGCGTTGGTGAAAAAGATGATCGCTAATGTGGGGAAGGGAAACAACGCTGAAGAGATTGTGCTCTCGAAATTCAAATATGCCGAGTTAGACAAATCGAGCAATCGGGTTCGCATCAGACTCAACAGTACGGTGGTGAAGGTGCAGCACCGTGGCGACGCGGACACTTCTCGTGAAGTTTCCGTAAACTATATCAACGACAACAAATCGTATCAGGTAACAGGCCAAGGCGTAGTGATGGCCTGCTACAACATGATGATTCCTCATATCGTGCCAGACCTTCCCAAAGAACAAGCCGCGGCGTTGAGACTTCAAACGAAGTCTCCCTTGCAATACACTACCGTGGGCTTAAAGAACTGGAGGGCCATGAAAGAGATCGGAATTGGGCTGGCCATGTGCCCCGGAAATATGCACCAAGTCGTGCTGATGGACTTTCCGGTGAGTATGGGCGGCTATGAATTTACCAAAACCCCCAACGATCCTTGTATCATCCAGATGATAAGCTGTCCGACTGGAGACACCATTGGGGCACCAGCGGTTGAACAATTTAGTGAAGCAAGATACAGGATGTTAGAGCTGAAATTTAAGGACTACGAACAGGAAATCAGAGAACATTTGAGCGGGATGCTCCCGAAGAGATTATTTGATTTCGACAGGGATGTTGAGAGCATTACCGTAAATCGCTGGGCTCATGGTTACTCTTATGGTGGCCCAGGAGATTCCACCAGAAAAGGACGACAACCATTTGGCCGCATTACCATTGCCAACTGCGACTCCGCCGCTAGTGCTGATGCCCTAGTCGCCATGAAAATGGCCTGGAGAGCCGTGAAGGAATTGGGATAAATGGCTTTTATTCTGCAACCTTGGCAACTCTTGGTCACGATCCTGGCTGCCTTGACCAATCACTACCAGCAACAGGTCAATGACTTTCAGCGTGTCCAAATCGAGACCTTGCTGGAATCTCAGGGCAAGCAGCGACAGGTCATCGTGGACCTCGTACTGCGACTGGCCAAAGAAAACCCATGTTGGGGCTTTGACCGGATCCAAGCTGGCCTGGCGAATGTTGGCTACCACGTCTCTGAGGGGACCGTCGGCCAGTTCCTTCTTCATTATCACCAGGAAAGAAATCACCAAGGCCTTGGCAACAAGATCATCGAGCCGAAGGAAGAAGTTGGTCGGGGCCACGGTGAGATCGAGTGCCGTGAGCGCCTCGGCGGTCTGCTGCGATACTACCATCGCAAGGCAGCGTAGTGATCCACTGGTTCGTAGTCGTCCACAACGCGCCTCCCGTGCGCGCCAATCACCGCGATTGTCATCGCGGGGTCCGACTCCGCGCGGCTTTTACCCTCCCGTCGGCCGAGAATGTGACTCGGCAATGCTTTCAAGACTCAGCGACCAAAGGGTTTGAGCGCCGTTTTAGTTTTTTGACTGCACGGGTTGGGGGGACTGTCGAAGATTGCATCGCTATTGTCCGCTTGCCCTCGCCCTGGACGGCTGCCGGCCCTAGAACGATCTGCTGTCCTGCGATATAAATAGGGGTCGAGTCGCGGGCCGGCAGATGTCGCGTGTCGAGGGCCCCGTCCTTTCATTCGGCCTTCATTGGAGGAGTGCATGCTACTCACAGGAAGTGATCGACGCCCACGTATTGCCTGCGTTGGGACATACTTACCTCGTCGGTGTGGGATTGCCACGTTTACGCATGATTTGTGTGAATCGATCTGCCAGGAGGCGAACGATCCTGAAACGTGCCATGTCGTGGCCATGAATGACACGCCCGACGGCTATGCCTATACCGACCGCGTCCGTTTCGAGGTTCGTCAGGAGGAACTCGCGGATTACCGCCTGGCGGCAGATTTTATCAACATCCGCAAAGTCGGCCTGCTATTGGTCCAGCATGAATACGGCATCTTCGGCGGCGTTGCCGGCACGCATCTTCTGGCCATGCTGAACGACGTGACCGTGCCGGTCGTTACGACCATGCATACGGTCTTGCGCGACCCCTCGGATGAGATTTTCAAGGCCACGATCCAACTGGTCGACTTGTCGGACCGGATCGTCGTCATGGCACATCGGGCCGTCGAGATCCTTCAGGAAACCTATGGGGTCAGTCCGGAAAAGATCGAGATGATCCCGCACGGCATTCCGGATGTCCCGTTTGTCGACCCGGCTGTCCACAAGGACAAGTTCGGCGTCGAGGGCCGCAAGGTGATGCTGACGTTCGGCCTGCTCTCGCCGGGCAAGGGTATTGAATACGCAATTCGGGCGCTGCCACAACTGGTCCGCGAGCATCCCGACTTGATCTATATCGTGCTCGGTGAAACGCACCCGCACATCAAGAAGACACGAGGGGAAGAATACCGGCACGAACTTCAGCGTCTTGCCGATGAGCTGGGCGTGCTCGATCACGTGCTGTTTCAGGATCGCTTCGTATCGTTGCAAGAATTGTGCGGGTTTCTCGGTGCGGCCGATATTTACGTGACTCCCTCTCTGGCCGAGGGGCAAATCGTTTCCGGCACGCTCGCCTACGCCCTGGGCGCCGGCAGCGCGGTGGTGTCTACACCGTACTCGTACGCCCGGGAGATGTTGGCGGACGATCGGGGCCGCCTCGTTCCGTTCTCCGATTCCGCAGCGATTGCCAAAGAGGTTGGCTGGCTGCTGGACCACGAACCAGAGTGCCAGGCGATGCGCAAGAAGGCCTACAAGTTCACTCGCAGCGCGGTTTGGCGCGAGGTCGCCAGGGCCTACTTGGACGTGTTCCGCGACGTACGCGATCATCCGATCGTCGACCGACAACCGCCGTTCGCCAAGGGAAGCGCTGCGACCTCGCTGGTTCCCGCGGTACCGGAGTTGAAACTCGACCACGTCTGCGCGATGACAGACGATGTCGGGATTTTTCAGCACGCGCGATTTACGATTCCCAACCGCGACCACGGCTACTGCACCGACGACAACGCCCGGGCGTTGATTTTTGCCCTGCAGGCACACCGGCTGACCGACCTGAGCGAACTGGTTGACATGGCCAAAATCTATCTGAGCTTCCTGCAACATGCGTTTAACGCCGAGAATGGCCGGTTTCGCAATTTCATGTCATACGATCGACGCTGGCTGGAAGAGGCCGGTTCTGAGGACGCTCACGGACGCGCGATGTGGGCGCTGGGGTTCGCCGTGGCCGACGCCCCATCGGTCGGCATGCGGGCCGCGGCCCTTGACCTCTTCAACCGGGCGCTGCGGACCACGGAAACATTCCAGGCGCCACGCGCCTGGGCCTTCACGCTCGTGGGGATCGATGCCTACCTGCGCCGTTACGGCGGTGACAGCGAGGCACGCCGTATTCGCGAGACGCTGGCCGTCCGGCTATTCGACAAATTTCACAGCAACCGTGCGGAAAACTGGATTTGGCCGGAGGATGAATTGACCTATGCCAACGGTAAACTGCCACATGCCCTGCTGTTGGCCGGTCAGTCGATGCAACGGCCGGAAATGGTCGAGATGGGGCTCGATTCGCTACGGTGGCTGCTCGGCGTCAAGACAGCGTCCAATGGAGTCCTGTCACCCGTCGGCAACGATGGTTGGTATCATAGAGACCGGGAGAAGGCCCAGTTCGATCAGCAACCGATCGAATCCCACGCGCTGTTGGAGGCCTGTATCGAGGCCTACAACGTCTCGAGCGAGGAGCAGTGGTTGGTGGAGTCGCGCCGCTGCTTTGACTGGTTTCTGGGCAGAAATCCGCTGAAAAAGCCGCTGTATGATTACGAAACGGGCGGCTGTCGCGACGCACTCCAGCCGGCCGGCGTCAACGAAAACGAAGGGGCAGAATCGACGCTCGCCTGGCTGCTGTCGCTATTGGCCATTCGATCGCTGGAACCCGCCAGCGCCGAAGCGAAGCCGCGCCCGCCCGTCGAGGCAAACGTCGAGGCAAACGTCGAGGCAAATGTCGGGGCAAACTGCTGAGGCCGGCTGATTTCTTTTAGCGGCCCGCCTGAACTATACTGTCTGGTACAGAGTTATTTTTTCCTCGTGTACCGGAATGATTCATGGGTCGTGCATTCTCCAAAACTACGACGGGACGCCTCAAGGTTGAGCGGCTCCCGATACGTTTCGTCGGGGACGAAAAGTGGGTCATCTCGCGGTCGTTCAATCCGGGCGGGGAGACACGCGTGCGTCACGTCCTGCGGCGCGTGCGGCGCCTCTCCGGCGACGAAGCGCGGGCGGTTCTCGGCGACGTCTTAAGCCGATTTGAACACCGACACCATAATATGGAGGAGATCCTCGAAGAGAATTGCGACAAAGCCCTGTCGGCGGTGGGCGACTCAAACCGTCTTAGTCGATCGCACCGACTCCTGCTGGGTTCGTATTTCACGATGGAATACTCCATCGCCTCGGCCGCGCTGTTTAATCCGTCGATTGTCGTCCACCCCGACCAGTCCCAGGTTCCGCCCGGCGGAAAACGCTTCATCATGAGCCTGCGGGCCACGGGCGAGGGGCACGTCTCGTCGATTGTCTTTCGCACGGGACTCATCCATCCGGATCATTCGATTACCGTTGATCCGCCCGGTGCCGTGACGCATCGCGCCAAGCTTTCGCCCGATCGGGTGTATGACAAGCAATTGTTCTGGCGCAAACTGAATGACATGGCAATCAAGAAAGTGGCGGTCGACTTTGTCATGCACCGATTGCCAAAACAATTCACGATGGAACAACTGGAGCACGCCATCGACGGCGCCCGAAGCGACGATCCCATCCTGCTGCAAAGCGAAGAGACGATCGATGGAATGCTGTGGCTGGCGCGAGAGAATTATCAGCTTCGGCTGCCGGACGGCGCCGCTATTTCCGACGTCGTTATTTTCCCGCAAAGTGAAAACGAGAGTATGGGCCTCGAAGATCTGCGGTTGGTCGCCTTTGAAGAAGACGACGGCACGACGAAGTATTACGGCACGTATACCGCGTTTAACGGCTATCGGATTCTGCCACAGTTTATGGAGTCGGACGATTTTCGCCGTATCAGCATTCACACGATCAACGGCGCCTGTGCCCAAAACAAGGGAATGGCGCTCTTCCCGCGTCGCGTCAACGGACATTACTGCATGTGTTCGCGGATCGACGGCGAGAATCTCTACATCATGTATTCCGACATGTTGCAGTTCTGGGAAACGGCGGAAGTGCTCCGTACGCCCAAGCATCCGTGGGAATTCATGCAACTGGGAAACTGCGGCTCACCGCTTGAGACCGAGGCGGGATGGCTGCTGCTGACCCACGGGGTCGGACCGATGCGAACCTACTGCATCGGAGTCATGCTGCTGGAGCGAGACGACCCGCTTAGCGTGATCGGTCACTTGGACGAGCCGCTGATTATGCCCACGGAAAGCGAGCGCGAGGGTTACGTTCCCAACGTCGTCTACACCTGCGGCGCCATGATCCACCAGGACCGTCTCTATATTCCTTACGCGATGTCGGATACCGCCACAGGGTTCGCCATGGTCGAACTCGATAAGTTGCTCGATCGACTGGTTGGCTGAGGAATCGTTGAAAAAGTCGGTAGGAAGCGTCTCCGACGGTGACGAACGGCTGCTGTCCCGATTGGCCCTAAAACCGCTTCAACCCGCCTCTGAGGAATCCCGAATCGCCAAAGCGGTGGCCCCGTCGCTGTGATTCCCGAGTTCGTCTTCCATCAGACTACTTTCTGATGTATCTTTTCGCACCCCGTCCAGGGCGCTGGCTGGGCCTGTTCGTCGAGGCGCTCTGTTTCGGGCAACAGTCTCGGCGTCCGTTTCGGGTGGCAGCGAACTCTTTTCCGCGGCTCCGTTTCCGGATGAACCAACCCATCCAACCCATCCTTTTGATGAGATGCGTCCACCATGCCTCCCACAAACGGTCTGAACCCGACGCTCTTTCACCGCCACCCGTCCAATCCGATCTTGTCGTCCGCGGATTGGCCTTATCGTTGTAACACCGTGTTTAACGCCGGTGCGACGTTGCTCGCCGATGGGACGACGCTCCTGCTTTGCCGCGTCGAAGACCGCCGCGGCCACTCGCACTTTTGCGTGGCGCGATCGACCAACGGGATCGACGACTGGAACATCGATACCGAACCAACCTTGTTGCCCGATCCGGAGAATTACAACGAGGAATATTGGGGCATTGAGGATCCGCGTATCACCTGGGTTCCGGAACTGCGAAAATTCGCGATTGTCTACACCTCCTACTCGCAAGCCGGCCCCAGCGTGGCGCTCGCCTTGACGGAGGACTTTAAGACGTTCGAGCGTCGCGGAGAGATTATGCCGCCGGAAAACAAGGATGCGGCCCTGCTGCCCCGACGGATCGGCGAAAACTGGGCACTCATGCACCGTCCCGTGAGTTCCGCCGATTTCGACGCCCACGTGTGGATCTCCTACTCGCCCGATCTGCGTCATTGGGGCAGCCATAAAATCGTCCTGCACGCAAGAAAGGGCCCCTGGTGGGACGCCAACAAGATCGGGCTCTCGCCGCCGCCGATCGAAACGGAACGGGGCTGGCTGGTCATTTATCATGGCGTACGCCAGTCCGGGGCCGGCTGCCTGTACCGGCTGGGTCTGGCCCTGCTCGATCTTCAGACTCCGGAGAAGTGCCTGTTGCGCGGCGAAACCTGGGTCTTCGGTCCGGAAGAAGACTACGAGCGCGAAGGAGACGTCGGCAATGTGGTGTTTCCCTGCGGCACCACGATCGGCACTGACGGGGACACGATCCATCTTTATTACGGCGCGGCCGATACCTGCATCGCCCTGGCAACCGGTAGCGTCCAAGAACTGCTCGACTGGCTCGAGCGAAACGGCGTGCCGGACGGTGATGACAGCTAAACCGTCACTGGCGATCTACCCGCATCCCAACGCCGGCCGCGGTCGATTTTTGCACAGGTCCACCAGCTCCTCGATCTTCGCCGTGCCGACGCACATCACCTGGTCGGCAGCACCCCAATAGATCTTGATCGTGCCGTCCTCCTCGGCGATCGCGCCGCAGGTGAACACCACGTTGCCTACGTAGCCGGTGACTTCCCACGGATCTTCCGGCTGCAAAATCCAATCGTCGGCGACGCCGATGACCGTGGCCGGGTCTGACAGATCGTGCAGGGCCACACCCAGCCGGTAAATTCCCCCATCCATGGTGGGAAACACGCCATGATAGATGTTCAGCCAGCCGTGGGGCGTCTTGATGGGCGTCGCCCCGGGTCCGACTTTCTCCTCGTCCCAGTGGTACGTGGCCGGCTTGATCACCAATCGCGAATCACCCCAATGCACCAAATCGGGCGAGTAGCTGATCCAGATCGACCAGGGGCCGATGTGCGAATGAGGCCGATCCAACCGCACATACCGCCCGCCGATCTTCTCGGGAAAGATCACCATGTTGCGCGTGTCGGCCTGACTAATCAGCGCGATTCGCTCGACGCTTTCAAAGTCTCTGGTCCGGGCCAAGCCAATGCGGACCCCGTGTCGCGAGTAGGCACTGTAGGTCAACAGGTACGCACCGTCGATAGCCGAGACGCGGCAATCTTCCACACCGTACTCTTCGTACTCGGCGAACACGCCTTCGTCGGCCGGCACCAGAAACGGCTCCGGACGAGCGCGGAACTGGTAACCGTCGTCGCTTTCGGCCAAACCGATGATCGACCGCCCGTTACGCCGGTGCGAGCGGAACAGCATCAGATAGCGGCCATCGTGCTTGACCACTCCGGCGTTATGCACCGTTTCGACCGGATACGGAATGTCGTCCTTGCGGAGAATGGGATTGTTCGCATAGCGAGTGACGAGGGCCTGCATCGGGGATTTTCCTTTCTCGTTAGATCGCTACAGGGACTTTCGTCATCGTGCGGCCTCTTAGGCATCTTGCTCGACCAGCTTCCGATACACCCGCTCGTACCCCGCAGCCATGACCGACGCACTGAACCGCGCCACCACATTGGCGCGGCACGCACTCGGGTCGATTTGGGCCAACTGCTTCACCGCCTGGGCCGCCTCGTCGACCGAATCGACTAGAAAGCCGGTCTCCCCGTGCTTGATCAATTCGGGCAAATAACCGTAGCGGGTGCCAATGATCGGCGTGCCGCTGCATTGCGCTTCGATGCCCACCATGCTGCACGGCTCGCACCAGGAAATCGGGAACAGCACCGCCGCGGCCCGCTGGTATTGCGGGGCCAGATCCCGTTGCGACAACAGCCCAAGGTACGTGACGTTGCGGTCGTCCAGGTGCGGCTTGATCCGCTCGTCGAAGTAGGCCTGGTGTTGTGGCTCAATCAGGCCGGCAATCCGCAGCGGCATGCCAGCCCGCTTGGCGATCTGAACCGCCTCAGCCGCGCCCTTCTCCGGAGCCAACCGCCCGGCGAACAGCAGATAATCCTCCTTCTTAGTGCATAGCGGAAAGGCATCGAGCCTGATGCCATTGTACACCGTCGCCACGTAGTTCAAGTCCGGCTTGAGTTGCCGCTCGGCGTCTGAGAGCGACACGAACGGCTGGTCACGATAGCGGTCGAACACCGCGTGGCTTGACTTGACCCAAGCCGCCCCGTGCAGCGACGAGACGAACGGGCACGATATCAACCGCGAAAACACCAGCCCATGCACGTGCAGATGCGAGTGGACCACGTCGAAGCCCCCGTCGCGAGCCGCCTCGATGCAGGTGGCGATGTGTTGCTGCTCTAAAGCTCGAAAGTCGGGCGGCCCCTCCAACAGCCCCGACACCGGGTCGAACCGCCGGGGGGCGTTCCGCTCGGAATCCGGCCACAGCGAGAATGCATGCGGCACCGTTTCGACCAGACGCGCCGCTGTCTGCGAACCGGCCGCGGCAAACAGCGTCACTTCGTGCCCACTTGCCACGAGCCCATCGGTCAGGTTCGACACGACCTGTTCCCAGGGACCGTATCCATCCGGTGGCACCGGCCACGCGACCGGCGCTAACATGGCCACGCGCAAGCTTCCAGATTCGGCATTCATCCTATTCCCCCCATCATAATCGACGGTTGATCTTCTCAGAAACCGCTTGCGATCGGAGCAAGGCCACCACGAAACACGACGATCAAAGTCGGCCCCACAACATAACCGTATCGTAATCCGCCCGCCGGTCGCGTACCAGGAGTCGGATCTGGAACCTGGCGCTGGTGCCCTTGGCATGATTCGAGGAGTTATGACCAAAATGAGGACGGTGGCGACTGGATCGCTCGTTTCGGACGTAACGACGAATCCGCTGAAAACGTGCGATGTTCTTGCCCGCGAGTGCTACACTTTTGCTGAACCGACACTGGTGTTTACCGTCCGTAATCTAACGAGTTTCGACCGATGGCGAAAGCAGCAACCGACATACCGGGACAGATCGGGGCCAGCGATCTCTACACGATCGAGGAATTCAAGAGGCGACTGGGGTTGAGTTCATGGGCCATGTGGAAGGCTCGACGAAGCGGGCTGAAGGTCTATCACGTCGCTCGCCATCGATATGTTCTGGGCAAGGACTACATCGCCTTTGTCGAGAGCACGGGAAAATAGGTTCGTAGTTGCGGCCGATGGTCACCGGCCAGTGACACAACCTGTTTTTGACGAAGAAAAACGACTTCTACATAATCAGCGGGCACCAAAACACACCGTGATCGTGAAGAACCATGTTACGCTGCGCGATTCAACTTGACCACGGGCAGATGCCGCCGCTTCTCGTGGAAGCTCTCAACCATCTCAAACCGTTGGCCAGGTTTCCCGGCAATGAGTGTCTGGTGTACCAGTCGATGAACAAAACAAGCTCATGGCGAAACGTCTCACGTCGTAGCGAGACCAAATATCTTCGGGTGCCTTCGTTTTTCAGCGTTAAGATGAATCGCTCGACGACCTCAACGACCTCAACGATGGCGATACTGCCGTGCTCACCGACGGCTCGGCAGAGGACTTGCGCGATCTTCATTTTCCCGAGAAATTCCCTGGCAGCCTGCTCCCGCGACCAACTTCGGGTGGCGCGCAGTTCAAGGATTGCCATTCGCTCGGTGGCCGCGTAGTGAAGTCTCCGCTGGGGCGCGAGTTGTGCCATCCGGGCATCCTTGATTCGCATCGCTTCGCGAAGCTGGGCCGCTTCCTGTTGCCAGCGGTCGCGCTCGACTTTCAGTCCCGCGCGCTGGTTGCTGCTGTCGGCCGCCCAACTACGGCTGTAGATCAGGGCATACCGGGCCAGTGCAAAGACGTGGAGGATGGCGGATTTAACGTATTTGTCCCAACTCTTGGGGAGCGGAGTCTGCGGTTGTTTCTTCTTGCCGGGCATTTTATCATCCAACGGATCGGTTCTCTTCGAATCCAATGAAGATTAACATAAACCGTGTCTGCTAGAGAGGTTGCGACCGGAATTCGCGACCCAGAAAATCGCTGGACTAGCGCACGTGCGGGCGGAGTTGTGAGTGTGGTGGGGTGATGGTTTGGTTGAGGTCTTGGGTGGTTGGGCGACGACGGCGGGCGGTCCGCCGGGAGAAGAGTGGGTCAGACGAGGCGATGAGGCGCGACTCGGCCGGGACACGGTTGGTCGAGGCTGAGGTGACGGCGGCGGGCGCGGCGGCGCCGAGGCGGGTGAAGACGGTGTCGGTGGCGAGGGCGGCCGTGGAGCTGCGGATGGTGGGCTGGCCGCTGGGTAGGGCGCTGCCGTGGCGGAGTAGGGCCACGCGCAGATCGGACAGGTCGATTTGGCCGTCGGTGTTGAGGTCGAGGCGCGGGTTGTAGGGGCCGCGCTGGGTGCTGCTGCCGAGGGCGTGGATGATGTCGAGGAGGTCGCGACGGTCGACGAGGCCGCTGGAAATACTATCGCCGGGCAATACGTTGATCTGGAAACGGAAATCGTCGTTCGACTCGCTGACGCCGTTGCCGGAGGGGAACGTGCTGACGCCGTTTTGCCAGTTGCCGTCGATCGGGTTGTCGCCGTTGTCTCCAACGCGGTCGCTGAGGTCGAGCAGCAGCTTGTCGGCCCGGGGACTGTCGGCGAGGGTCCAGGTGGCGGTGAAGGTGGTGGGTCGGTATTGAAAACCGGCGATCTCGTAGACCGGCACGTTGACGCCGAAAACCCGCAGGTCGTCGCGCTGGACGTCGACGTGTTCAGAGAATTGAACGATGATGCGATCGACGCCCGACCAGGGGATCGTGGTCAGTTGTTGCGATCCGCCGGGGATGTTTATGCCGCCGCCGTCGAGCTGCGCCAGAAAATCGGCCGACCAGGCGCTGCCGGCGACTTGCACGCCGGTGATCCGCGGCGGGGTGTGGTCGGGCACGCTAACGGTGATGACCTGCGGGGTCTGCGACATCGAATTACCGCCGAGTGCGACCACGCCGGTGACGGTCAGTTGGTAGACGGCCTGTTCTTGAAGCGGTGTGGTGGTCAGAATCACCGTGCCGCCGCTGGGATCTTGGCTGTCTAGCCGGGCCGAGAGGATCGTGACGTTGGTGGGGCCGGCGATTTGGTACTTGCTGACCACTTCGGCCGAGGTTGCGTCCAGCTCCTCGCTAAAGCCGATCCGAATTTGCGT
>JADFKK010000085.1 GCA_022564995.1 Planctomycetota bacterium
AACGTACTGCGACCGAAGCGAGTTTGATATGTAGCCGTCGCAGTGGTTACAATGACAGGCCGTTGATTGTTTCGATTCGTCGATCCCCTTAGACGGAGTCTTACCGTGAATCGCCTTCCGATACTGCTTGGCTTGGTTCTCGCCATCTGCCTGCTACCGGCCGGCCCGCTCTCCGCCGCCGACAAGAAGCCGGATGTGGTTTACGTCCCCACGCCGCACGACGTGGTGGACAAGATGCTCAAGCTGGCCAAAGTCACCAAGAAAGACGTGGTCTATGACTTGGGCTGCGGCGACGGGCGGATCGTGGTCACGGCGGCTCGCAAAATTGGCTGCCGCGGCATCGGCTTCGAGATCGATCCCGATCGGATCAAGGAATCCAACGAAAACGTCAAAAAGTACGACGTCGGCCAGCTCGTCCAGATCAAGAACCAAAACATCTTCGACACCGACCTGAGCAAGGCCAGCGTGATTACGCTCTATCTCCTGCCACGGCTGAACAAGCGGCTCGTCCCGCAGTTTGAAAAGATGAAGCCCGGCTCGAGGATCGTCTCCCACGCCTACGACATGCCGGGCATCAAGCCGGACAAGACCATCACCGTTAAGTCGCGCGAGGACAACACGACGCACAAGATTTACCTGTGGACGATCCCGCTAAAAAAAGAAGAGCAGAAAAAGCCGGCCGAAAAGCCGCTCTGATCGAGAGATGCTGGGTGCCATGGCACCCGTGAATGATCCAGGCTTGGAATCGCTTATGATGCGTGCTGTGATCTCACTGCCGGTCGTTCTCGCTGCGTTGGTCGCATTGCCGGCGCCGATCTACGCACAAGACCGCGACCAGATCGCCAAGTGGATCGTGCAGCTTGACGATGACGCGTTCAAGCTTCGCGAGGCGGCGGTCACGGCGCTCTTGAAGGCCGGGCGGCCGGCCGTTGAACCGCTGGCCGAAGTGATGCGGACCGGCAGCCTCGAAGCCCGCTTGCGAGCGACGGTCGTGCTCAAGATGCTGGCAACCTCCGCCGACCTGCCAACCGAGACCGCCGTGGTCAACGTGTTGCAGCAGCTTGTCGACGCTGGCGACGCGGAGCAGTCGCGACGATTCAAGAAGACACTTGTCGCTCTGCGCAAGCGGCGAACGGACCGGGTGATCGCCGCAATCAAACGCTACGGCGGCACGGTCCGACAAGGCGGTGGCAGCGACGGCGGCAAGTGGGTGATTCGGCTCGATAAGAGCGACGACGTAGAACGGGCGCTGGCCGAATTGTCGGGGCTAAGCGGCTTGTACCAGATCGCGCTGTCGGAGTCATCGATCGATGACTCGTCACTGGCCCTCGTCTCCAATTTTCCAACGCTCGAAAGGCTCTTCCTCGGAAACACCAACATCACGTCCGCGGGTCTGAAACGGATCAAGAACGTGCCCAAGCTCTCGTTCCTCTCGCTGATGGGCACGAAAGTCGACGGCCGCTCGCTCGACCAGTTGGCACGTTTCAAGGAGTTGAAATTCCTGGGGCTGGATGAAACCAAAGTCACCAACGAGGGCCTGCGCGACGTGGCGAAGATCACCAGCCTGACGATGCTCTGGCTCAACCGGACCGAGATCACCGACGAGGGATTGGTCCACTTGAAAACGCTCACGAAGCTCGAGCGGCTGTACCTGACCGGCACGAAGGTCAACGGGCCGGGGCTGCGCGATCTTCATAAGCTGCCGGCGCTGAAGTATCTTTCGTTCCAACACGTCGAAATGACCGCTGCTAGCGCGGCGCATCTGGCCGGGCTGAGGACATTGGAGACGTTAGGGCTGGACGACACCAAGATCACCGATGCGGGCGTCAAAGCTCTTAAAGACCTGCCCCAGCTCAAAGTGCTCTGGCTCACCAACACCTCCGTGACCAACGCCTGCATCGACGATTTGGTGCGCCACAAACGACTCATCATGCTGCACCTTAAGGGCACTCAAATCGACGCCGACGGCGAAGCGAAGATCAAAAAGGCGCTTCCCAAGTGCCATGTGGTGCGTTGATGGGTAAATCATTTCTACCTAATTGGACAGCGCCACTTAGGCTAAACCTCTGAACAGCAGTAGTACCCAAACCAATAAACCACCGGCACAAGGCCGGTGGGGGAAAGCCTAAGTGGCGCTGTCCAACTAAGCATCCGAATCCGATCTGTTGATCTCGAAAAACCATGCCAGGGCAAGCTTTTGGACAGCCCAGCCTCGGCCGCCCTTTACCGTTTTCGCCGGCGGGGCTATCTTGGACGTCTTGTTGCCTCCGCATACCTCCGCCGCGACCGTTTCCATCCCACCTACTTATGCGATACGACAAAGTTTGCCTGGAATCGTTCGGCTATGCGCTGCCGGAGGAGATCGTTACTACGCGGCAGATCGAGCGGACGCTGGCGCCGCTGTATGAACGGATCGGGCTGCCAGAGGGGCGGCTGGAGTTGATGACCGGCATTCGCCAGCGGCGGTTTTGGAAGAGGGGCACACGGCCGAGCGAGAAGAGCGCCGTCAGTGCCCAGCGGGCCATCGACGCGGCGGCGATCGACAAGCGGCACGTCGGGGCGCTGATTCATGCCTCCGTCTGTCGCGACCATCTGGAGCCGGCCACCGCCGCGCGGGTGCATCATCTATTGGGGCTGCCGCAGGAATGCCTGCTGTTCGACGTCTCGAACGCCTGCCTGGGCATTCTCAACGGCATGTTGCTGGTGGCCAACATGATCGAGTTGGGCCAAATCCGCGCCGGGCTGGTCGTGGGGACCGAATGCGGGCGCGATCTGGTCGAGAACACGATCGAGACGCTCAACCGCGACACCTCGATCACCCGAAACCAAGTCAAGCTGGCGGTGGCCTCGCTGACGATCGGCTCGGGGAGCTGCGCTGTTTTGTTGGTGAATCGCGAGTTGAGCAAAACGAACAACCGCCTGCTGGGGGCGGTGGCGCAGACCAACACGGATCATCACGAGTTATGCCACAGCACGGCCGGTGACGACGGAGTTGACGGGACGAGGCCGTTGATGCAGACCGATAGCGAAACGATGATGCACGCCGGCATCGCGACGGGCGCTGCCACGTTCGAGCAGTTTCTGATGGAGACTGACTGGACGCGCGAGGCGATCGACAAAACCTTCTGTCATCAAGTCGGCGTGGCCCATCGCCGCTTAATGTTCGAGTCGCTGGGGCTGGAAGTCGACAGAGACTTCGCCACCATCGAAACGCTCGGCAACACCGGCTCGGTCGCGCTGCCGATTAGCATGGCCCTGGGCCTCGAAGCCGGCCACGTCGAGCGCGACGAGCAAATCGCCATGCTAGGCATCGGCTCGGGCATCAACTGCCTGATGCTCGCCGCGCGCTGGCAGCGAAGCCTCGTCGGCGGCGAAGGCGGATTATTCGATTCAAATCAAATAGCTGCGGTAACGAGGTGAGGCTGTTAGCGATGAGGATGCAGGAGGGAGACAGAGCCGCCGTGTCCCCACGGCGATGCACGTTGGCAGCGCAACGTACATCGCCCTGAGGACAGGGCGGCTCTCTTTAATCTGAAATTCAAAATCCCCCTTTACCGCTTCAAGCCCCGGCCAAGCTGCTCCGCTACGCGGCGAATCCTCGCATCGGCGTCTCGACTGCCGAGCGAAAGCACATGGTCTCGCAGCTTCCGATTGCGGCTCGTGGCCAGGGTGCTGAAGGCCGACAGACGCACGTCGGCATCTTCGTCGCGGGTTAGCTCGACGAGCCAGCGGCTGGCGTCGATGCCGCGCAGCGTCAGCAGCCGGCGGGCCAGCGACAAACGGATCGCCACGTCGGGGTCGGTCAGTTGGCGGCCAAGTTGGAATTCGACGGAGCGAAAACCGCGCGCCGATAGTTCGCTCTGCGCGGCGACGACGATTTCCATGTCGTCTGAATGCAGTTGACGAAACACGTCGGTCCAGAGCATCGTGCGCAGGTCGGCCGAAGAAACGCTACGGGCGACATTTGCGGTAATCGATTGCGCCTCGTCGAGGGCGTCCGAAGGTCGCGGTCGTTGCAATCGCCGCACGTCCGTCGGATCGACCCTCAGCGGTCTCGGTTCGCGAGGCGGCGGCACGACTTCGGGGAACTGGTCGAGCCGGCGCGGGCCGCCGACTTCGTCGAGGCGCGAGTCGCTGCCTTTGGCTGCGGGAAGACTCGGAACGGTCGCCGAACCGATCGGGAGCTGCCCGCCGGGAAGCTCGGTCAACTCGCCGATTCTTATCTGTCCGCTGGCATTCGGACCGAAATCGCCGCGTCGGTCGGCGATGCTCTCGATCGGACGCAGCTCAGAAACACGCTCGCCCGACGGTTGCGGTGCCGCCGCGGCGCTCACGATTTTTTCGCTTTGGGCAATCAACTCAAGACGGTCGGTCGACTCACTCGTTGGCCAAGCGGTGACCCGAAGCGCCAGTTCCGCGGCGAAGCGTCGCGTCGCGGGGCCAAATCGATCGACCTGCTCGGCCAGCGATTCGACAAGCACGGAAACGCGTTGGCTGCGGCGATCGAGGTCGCGAATCGCCGACCAACGCTCGACCTGTTGGCCGAGCACGATCCGGGCGCTGCGGGCGACCGGCTGACGAGGCGACGCCAACGCGCCGACGAGAATTCTGGTTCCTTGATCGCCCAGCGAGGCAATCCGCTCGCAATGCTCCAGCGCCCGCTCGTCCGGCACGCTGGCCAACTGCTGTTGCCACTGCTTGCCGAGTATTCGCTGTGGCCACCAGCGCAGCGCGAACCCCGCCGCCAACATGGCCGCCGCCATGCCCAGCACCAGTAGCACGCGCCGGGCCGCCGAAGCTGTTCGTTTCGTGTTCATAATCGCCTGCAATAAGGTCCATAAAAATAGGCCGCGTATCTTCACGAAAGCCCTCGGCGAGGGCAAGGGGGATTTTAGATTTCAGATTTCAGAGCCGCCCTGTCCTCAGGGCGATGTAGGTTGTGCTGCCACTCGCATCGCCGTGGGGACACGGCGGCTCTGTCTCCCACTACATCCTCATCGCTAACAGCTAACAGCTAACAGCTAACAGCTTTCCGTTTTCCGATTCCCATTTTCCGCTCTCCGCCCCGTCCCCCTATCTCCTCTCGGCTTCGCCGAAATTGTCTGGCCCTAAGGGTCTCGTCAAGCCGAATTACCCTTAGGACCGGCAAACTCCCCGGCCGGCCCGACGGGGGTCGGTGCGCGCGGGGGCAAGGGTAAACCGTTTCGATTTTCGCAGCGGGGGCAGCGTGAAAGAGTTTCATCCAGAGATCACGAAAGCGAAGGTGAGCATGAGGGCCGGTCCGCTAGTTGTTGCCATCTTCAGCCGGTTAGCAATATCGCTGGCGTTGATAGCAGTGCTGCTGTTCTCTCAGACGGTCGTCGCGGCGCCGGCGGGGTTGCCATCGCGCAGACCACAGCCCAAGCCACTCGCGCCGAACAAGGCCGACACCAGCCGCGCTGCCCGCGCCGACGCGATCAAGTCGTTGCCGCTCGATCAACTCAGCGCCGCCGCGCGGAAGAAGGTTGTCGACGTGGTCAACAAGGCGTCGGTGTTTCGTCGCTCGCCGGTCCACGTGGGCACCTGCGATCCAGAGATGTATTTGTTTCTGCTGCGTCATCCCGACGTGCTGGTGAACATTTGGGAAGTGATGGGCATCAGCAACGTGGCCCTGAAACGAACCGGCAAGGCGACCTTTCGTGCGGCCGACGGGGCCGGCACCTTGTGCAACGTCGAGTATTTGTTTGGCGACCAGAAGAAGCACGTGATCTATGCCGAGGGAAGCTACGAGGGGCCGGTCTTCAAAAAGCCGATCCGAGCCAAGTGCGTGTTGATCGTGCGCAGCGGCTACATCCGCTCGCCCGATGGCCAGATCCACGTCACCAGTCGGCTCGACACGTTCATCAAAATCGAAAATCTGGCCGTCGAACTGCTGGTCAAGACGTTTCAGCCGATGGTCGGGGCGGCCTCCGACACCAACTTCAGCGAAACGGCCGCCTTCATCTCGCGGGTTTCACGCACTGCCGAGCGGAACCCGGCCGGCATGCGGCGGCTGGCCGAGAAGCTCAGCAAGCTAACTCCCGAAGTGCGAGAGAAGTTCGCCGGGCTAAGCATCAAGGTCGGCGAAAGAGCAGTCCAGCGACGAGTTGCCGCGAGGCAAGTAACAAAAAAGTAGATCCCGCCCGGCAGGCGGGATCTACTTGAACCTCTCAATTGCCGCTTGCTGGAGCTGCTTGAGGTCGAGCTTGCCGGTGCCGAGGATCGGAATTTCTTCGACTTGCATGAACGAGTCGGGCGAGGGGATCCATAGATTCGGCAGGCCCGCTGCGGCCAATTTGCGGCAGATGTCCTGGGGCGTCTGTTCGAGTTGGGTATGCACAATCACCAGCCGTTCGCCTTTGCGGGCGTCGGGCACGGCGGTCACCACGGCGCGCAGCTCCTGTTCGTCGTCGGAGACGATTTCGGAGAGCGCCTCTTCGATGCGGATGTGCGGCACCATTTCGCCGCCGATCTTCGAGAAGCGGCTCAGCCGGCCGGTGATCTTGATGAAGCCGGCCTCGTCGATCAGCGCGATGTCGCCGGTGACATACCAACCACCGCGCATCACCTCGGCCGTTTTGTCCGGCTGATTGAGATATCCCAGCATGATGTTCGGGCCCTTGACGAGCAACATGCCTTCCTGCTCGCCCGGCAGGTCTTCGCCGGAATCGGGATCGACGATCTTCGCGCTCACACCCGGCACGGGCCGTCCGACGGTGCCTTCGCGGCAATCCTCTTGTTCGTCGCTCAAGGAGCGGCTGGCGGGAACATTGACCGAGACCAACGGCGAAGTTTCGGTCGCGCCGTAACCTTCGACCGGCCGCATGCCGAATTTTTCCTCGAAAGCACCGATCAAACTCACCGGCAGCTTTTCGGCCCCCGCCACAATGACTTCCAGCGTTTTGAATTGCTCGGCCGGAACGCGCTTGAGATACGAGCGCAGGAAAGTGGCCGTCGAAAGCAGCACGGTGGCGCCGAATTTGTCGACCAGCTTGCCGACTTGCTTGGCCTCCAGCGGATTGGCGTGATAGGCCGCCGAGAGGTCGAGCGCCAGCGGGGTCCACAAAGTGACCGTATAGCCGAATGAGTGAAAAAACGGCAAGATGCCGGCCACCACGTCGTCGCGGGTCAGATGTACGACTTGATCGAGCGCCGCAATGTTCGAGCCAATGTTGTCGTAGGTCAGCATCACGCCCTTGGGTTGGCCGGTCGAGCCGGAAGTGAAGATCACGGTGAGCACATCGTCGGGCTGTAATTTGCCGAGCCCGAAGATCCGGTCGAGGATGAAGACCGGCAGCAAATACGCCTGCATGATGGCGACGAGTTTATCGGCCAATGTGACCATGTCTTTGAAATCTTCGAGATACACCAACTCGGCGTCGAGTTGCGGATTGTCCAGCTTTTCCATCATCTTGCGGCTGGTCAGCACATGCTTAATCTCGCAGGCACCGATACAGTAATTCATCACGTCGGCCGAGACCGTGTAATTCAGATTCACCGCCACCCGACCGATCAGCGGCTGCACGGCATTGCACAACACCCCGGCGACCGTCGAAGGGAGCAAAATGCCGACGTGCTTTTCGTCGTCCGCGAGCACCTCACGGAGCAAAACCCGCCGAAAGATGAGTGTCTTGAGCAGCAGCGCCCCGCCGGTGAGGCTCATCCCGGTCGTGTCCGACACCTTGGTGCGAAACATCGCCTTGCGACACTTCCGCAAGAACGCCTTGGGCAAAATCATCGTGCGTGTCTTCCGTTGCTCGTGGGCCTTGGTTCCCAGTTGTTCGACCGCCGCACGAACCCGATGCACGTCGTCGGGCCGCTCGATGGCCGGGCCGAAATGGATCGAGATCGGATAGCGCCAATGCCGCGGCCATTTCCAAAAAAACCGGCCGCCATGAAAGCTAAAGATACTCCCCCACAGTTCATCGAGATAGACGGGGATCACCGGCACCGGGGCAGCTTCGAGAATCTTGAACATTCCGCCCTTGAACGGCTGAAGCTGTCCGGTGCGGGTGATGTTTCCCTCGGGAAAGATAGCGACGAGTTCGCCGTCGCGGAGGGCTTGCTTAGCCGTCTCCAGCGCGGCCCGGATCGACTTGGGGCCGGCGTCGATGGGGATGACGCCGAACAGTTGACCGAGCAGCTTGGGTAGACCCTTGCTGCAATACGGCGCGTAGACGATCACCCGCAACGGCCGCGACGAGGCAAGCAATAGCAACACGCCGTCGAGCCAGGAGACGTGATTGACCACCAGCAGCGCTCCGCCCTCGGCCGGCAAGTTGTCGCGCCCGAAGACGCGAATGCGATAGACCGTCTTGCTGGCCAGCCAGGCAGCGAAGCGGATGGCCGATTGTGGGATGATGACGATGATGTAGACGAACACCGGGATGGTCAGCAGGCCGGTGATTAAGAAAATTTCTCGGGCCGAAAGCATCGGCTCGCCGGTCACGTCGTTGGGCGAGGCCATCACCTTGTAACTGAACGACATGACCAACATGCCGGTAAACGCGATGAAATTGCTGGCGGCCAGAATCGACCCGCGCGATTCGCGCTTGCTGCGATGCTGCATGTAGGCTGCCAAAGGCACGTTGAACAGGCCGGCGCTAAAGCCCAGGGCGAGCAGCAGTGTGCAAGCCCAGGGCATCGATCCCGGCATGTCGAGCGGCAGCGGAACGGTGAATAGCAGCATCGCGCTGAGCGCCATGCCAGCGGCGCCCAGCGGCAAGATGCCCAGTTCGACCCGTCCGTCCGACCAGATGCCGGCCAGCACACTGCCGAGCGCCACGCCGATCACCAGCGAGATCAACATCGGCGCGCGGTCGGTTTGGGCCTCCAGTCCGCCGTCGGTGGCGAGTTGGTCGAGATTGAGCTGCGCCAGCGCTCCCAAGGTCCAGAACAGCGCAATCCCGCCGGCCACCCGCAGCATCGCCCGGCTGGCGGCCAGCGTCTTGAGATCTCGCCAGGTTTGTCTGAACAGGTTGTAGGGAAATGTCCGCCGCGGGTTGGCCGGCGTGAGCGGCGCAATCAACAAGCTGGCCAACAAACCGGCGAGCGCCACGCCGATCAACGCCACGGGCGACACCCAGGCGTTCCGCTCAACGCCCAAGTGGCCGGTAAAGTCGGAGAGCATCATTCCGCCCAACCCGCCGATCACCGTGGAGACGACGGTGACCATGCCGAGGATTCCGTTGGCGGCGGAAATCTTCTCGGGTGGCAACATCTCCGGAATGCTGCCCAGCTTCGATGGCCCGAACAGCGCGCTTTGCGAGCCCATCAACGTGACGACGGCGAACAGCGCGACGAGGCTCTCGGAAAAAATCGCCACGATGGCCAGCGCCATGATGACGATTTCCGCCACCTTACAGATCACGATCACCCGCCGCTTGCTAAAGCGGTCGGCCACAAACCCGGCCCAGGCCGCCAGCAGCAGATAGGGCACCACAAAACACGCCAGCCCGATTGACAGCACGTCGGCATCCGACATGGTCGATTCGCCGGCCTGGCGGGCGGCGAGAACGTGATTCTTGCCGATGCCGATCACCAGCCAGCGAAGAATGTTGTCATTACAGGCCCCCAGTAATTGGGTCACCAGCAAGCCGAGGAAGCTTCGCGAGGTTAGGCCGCGATGGGCAGCGTGCGACATCTCAGCCAGAGTTTTGGCAGAATCTTCCATGACGGGCAGACTCGGTGTGGACGTTTCGTAGGCCGCGGCTTGCCGCGGCGACATCAGGCGGTGTGCGCCGCGGCAAGCCGCGGCCTACAAATCTCGAAGTGGGCAATTTTCCGGCAGACGCGAACCCGATTTGATACACCAATTCGCTGCCGTTCGCCACCTGGGGTCGCGAGAATTCAGGACTGAACTGAACCATCCTGTCCTCAGGGCGATGTACGGAGCATGGCCAACTTGCACCGCCGTGGGGACACGGCGGCTCCCATCTCTCCTCCCCCCCGCCCCGTAAGCTATATTCTCGCAAGGAGACTTTCGATGCACCGATTGAGTTATCTACTGCTGGGGGCGATTTTGGGCGGCGGGGCCATGTTTTGCGCCCAAAACTACCACGTCGTCCGTAGCGACGATGGATACCATGCCGTGCCGAAGGTCAGCGCCACGTTCGATGAGGCTTACGTCGACGTTCGCGGCTTCGACGTGGAGGATTGGGCGAATCACCGCGCTTTGGCCGTGGCGATCGTTAAGGCCGAGCAGGACCACCTCATTCAGGAGCCCGCCGTCGAGACGGTCCGCAGGCGGTGGCGCGATACGATCGAAAAGCTGAAGGAAATCGGGCAGTAGGTCGTGGCGCCTATGATGGCGTTGGCCGGACAGTGCGCCGCGGCAAGCCGCGGCCTACACGGCTGCCGTCTCTTGTACGCAGCCGGCCAACGTCGTCTGCAACGTCTCGGGCAGAAACGGCTTGGCGATGAAATCTTGGGCGCCTTTGCGGATCGCGTCGGAGATCAGCTTGGTTTGGTTCAACGCGCTGACGACCACCACCTTGGCCTGCGGGTCGAACTGCATAATGTTGACCAAGGCGACAATTCCGTCGGTACCGGGCATGACGATGTCCATCGTCACGGCGTCGGGTCGATGCTGTTGATACAGATCAAAAGCCTCGGCGCCGTCGGACGCTTCGGCGACGACTTCCCAACCGTCGTCGATCAGCGCTTCGGCAACCATCTTGCGCATCAACATCGAGTCGTCGCAAATCATCAATCGTTTTGCCATGGCCACGAATCCTCTTCTTGTTAGTGTGCGGTTGTGCGCCGCCTCAAGCTTCAAGCCTTATTTACTATAGGCCACATAACGCGACGCGGCGGAATGTTCCGGCCGTCGCGTTTTTCTCCCAGGCGATGGATCGGCCGAATCCGCGGTTTTTCAGCGAAAGAACGGGTCCACAACCGGCACAGTTAGACCTCGCCGGACAATCGGCCGGACACGGCCGCGCGACGATCCAACGCAATGGGCCGACGCAAGGACGCAGACGCCAAATAATCCCTAGAACCTCGGGCGGCGTGAAGCATGCCGGTGCCCACAGCCGATATCCAACAACGCAGGGCTGCGAGACAACGCAGTGGTATCGAGGTAGTTTTCGATCAGCACGAAAGCGAGCGATCTGATGGAATTCAACAGAAATCAGTATTTCATGGTCGGGCTGGTGATCCTGTTTTTGGGGATTCAGTTCCGCCTGGTCGACTCCTACCTTTTGAGCAAGCCCGTCACGAAGTTTCTGGCCGAAAAGACCGGCAAGGCGTCGCCGCAGACGCTCAACGCGGTCAGTAAGTTTGAAGAGTCGCCGCTCTCGTTTCTCTCATTCAGCAAGCAGCCTGGAGTCTCGCTACTCCAGAAGGTCATCCGTCCTCCCACTTGGCTCGGCTGGGCGCTCATTTCGGTCGGCGCCGTGCTCATTCTGCACAGCCTCGCCATGCGAGCGCCGGGAACGGGATAAATGTGTAGGAGTCGCCTCCTACAGGCCGGTTCGCTCGCCGGGAAGAAAGCGTCTTTGCGTCGCGTGCTGGATGTCGTCTCGTACCATGCTGAAGGGCCGAATACGCACGTCTCGGACCGTGGCGTGAAACACCCCCTGACCCGGCGCCGTGAGTTGCACCTGCAGCAGCCCAAAGGCCGCCACGTCGAGCTGGAACTCCGGGTGAACCGCCTCGAACGGTAGCCGCAGAACGATGTCGCCGCCAATGCTGCCGGCATTCTCGTGATCTGCCTGAATCGACCGTCTCCAGTGTCCCAGGAGTTGGACCGTGCGACCGTTTCGACCCGGCACGTCACTCGCCCGCACGAACCGCTCGGCGTGCAGCTTCGCGTCAACAACACCGGCGACCTGTACTTGATTGCCGTGGGCATCACGGGCGGTCAGTCGCAAGACGATTCCATCCACTTCGACGTCGGCGTCCCAATTGGCCACGGCCGCATCGACCTCGATGGCCACGACCGACGGCCGCGAACTGAGTGCTTGGGCGGCCCGCTGTGCATGAGAATCGTCCTGGTCATGGGCGATGACATCGCTGGTCTTGGCCGGACTTGCCGCGCTTTTTGCCGGCGGCGTGATGGGCGAGGGCCTGGTCGATTTCCAGGTATCGATGCTGCGGCGCATGTCCTCGGAACTTAGCTCTCGTCCGGCAATGGTGGCGCGGACCACCCGATCCCAAGCGATGGGGCGATAGAGGGCCGTCGACGGTGCGTCAAACCGCAGCCAAAGCCGTGCCTCGTCGCTGCGCGCGTCGACGTGGGCCGTTAATGTTCGGCCGCTCTTGAGTGTGACCGTGACCGTTTCGGCCGCCTCGCTGAGGGCCGTCGCTGCCCATGGCATCGCGACCAGAACCAGGCCGACTCGAAAGGTCCGTATCATCGCGTTTTTCGTTTTCATTTTCGTTTTCATTGTTGTTTTCATCCGCGAACTGTTCATCTGCGAGCCGTGGCTGCGCTGGAAGGGACGATCGAACGCTGCAAGCTACCGTTGGTGCAAGCCGCGCGCCGAAAGCGCCAGGCGACGTGCCGGCACGCCCTGGGCTTTAGCCCGGCAGTAGTCAATTTGCCCGACAAACGAACCGCGACGGGCCATTCGCTGCTGCGGGTTGCGCTCGATGATGATGTTGACTCGATACCTCATGTTGCGTTTTCGCAACACACGGCGGTAAGACCGTAACGGTCGCATCGAGTCGCGCACGACGTTTCAGGTTTTCAATCGCCAACGTCCGACAACAAAAACAGCGGACGCCCGATACCCAATCGCATCGTTCCACACCACAACGAACCACACCACAACGAACCAAGGACACAGACCATGTCATCCATGACCAGGCGGTGGTCGGCAGGGCTACTTTCCGGCAGACCGATCTATCTCACGTTGGCACTGCTTTCGCTCGGCTTCGCGATCGCGATGGCCCGCGACGCCGGCTCGCAGGCTCGCGAAACCACGCCCGCCACGGAGGCGGTCGTCGCCAACAGCAGCCAGCCTCCTTCCGCCAACGCCGCACAGAGCCAAAAACGGCTACGCGAAGGGACCGTGTTGGTCGACATGGTCGGCCACTTCAAGCGAACGGGCGAACGGGCGACGTTTTATAAATCGGGGAGCAAACACGGCATGGGCGTCTTGGAGAATCTCAACCTACAGCGGGTGATCGAAGGCATCACCGTCAACTCCGACCAACTCGCTTGGGTTGTGTCCGGAACGGTCACGGAATTCAAGAACCGGAATTACCTGCTCATCGATCGAGTCGTGCTCAAGAACTCGGTCGAGTAGCCGTGCTGCCCGTTAAAGTCGGCGTAAAGCCCCCATGGAATATGGATCGACACACCCCTGACTCCGGCTTGACAGCACCCCGACAGCACATATGATGGGCGGTGACCTCAGCTACCGAGCCCTGTTACCGCCCGTGGGAGTTTTTGTCGATGAAGGAAAAACAACGATTAAGCGTCTCGGAGGTCGGCGACGTGACGGTGGTTCGATTCGTCGACCAAAAGATCCTTGACGAGGCCAAAATTCAGCAGCTCGGGCAAGAGTTGTTTGAGTTGGTCGAGACCGACGGTTGCGGCAAGATTCTATTGAATTTCACCAGTGTCGAGTTTCTCTCCAGCGCCGCGCTGGGCAAATTGATTACGCTCGACAAGAAGGTCAAGAGTCAAGGTGGCGCGCTCAAGCTGAGCAATATCCGTCCCGAAATCTACGAAGTTTTCGCGATCACCAAGCTGAATAAGCTGTTCGACATTAAGGAAGATGAGGTCGACGCATTAGCAGCGTTTTAGTCCAACCCCCCAAACGCAGGTTGGACGCTGCCGGCTGTGGCCTAGACTTATACATAGGCGCACCGGTTCGGTTTCGCCCACCATCTCGGGCGGCTGGCAAGGTCGGCGTGGCTCATCCCCGGCGATAATTTCGCTATCCTGTAATCCTCGCACTGTGTATGTCGAACGACGGTTGGACATGGCTGACGGAGAAACAGATCCCGAGTTGCCTGGGCGCCGGGAGCGAGATCGTCCAGGAGCTGCTCGAGCGGCTTGAACTCCACGATTGGGTGCCGCACGACATCTTTGGCGTTCATCTGGCCGTCGAAGAGGCCCTGGCCAATGCCATCCATCACGGCAATCGTCTCGACGCCAGCAAGTTTGTACGCGTCGTCTTCAAAGTTTCGACGCAGCGGGTCAGAATCGAGGTCCACGACGAGGGCCAGGGGTTTTGTCCGGCCAATGTGCCCGACCCAACCGACAACGAGCATCTCGATGTGCCCAGCGGGCGAGGCGTGATGTTGATGCGCAGCTATATGTCCCTGGTCGAATACAACGAGGCCGGCAACTGCGTCATCATGGAGAAAGAGCGAGTGATTCTCCCCGAATAAGCACCTTGCCGACCGGCGAGGGATGAACTAGATTAGCACATACAATCCCCTGTAGCTCAGTTGGTAGAGCAGGCGGCTGTTAACCGCCTTGTCGCATGTTCGAGTCATGCCGGGGGAGCTAGGCAGGTTGCAAGAGCCTCGGGAAAAACGGCTCATGCTGCGTTATGCTGAGAGCATGACCGGCGCAATTACCCCACCACGCGCGAATCTGTCGGGCTGACGCCCGTCTTAGCCGCCATTTCTCGACACGCCGCGGCAATGCCATCGGCATCGAGATGGAGTTCGGCGAGCAACTCTCCGCGGGTGCCGTGCTCGATGAAGCGGTCGGGGACGCCGAGGCGTTGAATCGTTTCGGTCGAGAGGTTTTCGTCGGCGCAGGCTTCTAACACGGCGCTGCCGAAGCCGCCGGCCAGGGCGGCCTCTTCGACGGTGACGACGAACGAACATTCGCGGACCGCTTTGAGAATGGTCTCGCGATCGAGCGGCTTGATGAAGCGGGCGTTGATCACGCCAACATCGAAGCCTTCTGCGCGAAGCGTTTCGGCCGCCGCCATGGCCGCGCAAAGCTGAGTGCCGCAGGCGACGATCATGCCATCTTGTCCCCAGTCGATGATTTCGGACTTGCCGAGTTCGATCGGTGCTCGCTCTCGCTCGACCGTTTCGATTCCCGTTTTGGGATACCGCAGCGAGGCCGGGCCGTCGCAGCCGAGGGCGAAGTCGAGCATCGGCGCCAAGTCACCGGAGTCACCCGGGGCCATCACGATCATGTTCGGGAACAGCCGCATGTAACCCAGATCGAACATGCCGTGGTGCGTCGCGCCGTCGGGGCCGGTCAGCCCGGCGCGATCGAGCATGAACGTGACCGGCAGGTTTTGCAGGGCCACTTCCTGGAAAATCTGATCGAAGCTGCGCTGCAAAAACGTGCTGTAGATGTCGACAATCGGCCGCAGCCCGGCCTTGGCCTGCCCGGCGGCGAAGGCCACCGCGTGCGATTCGCAGATGCCCGTGTCGAAGAAGCGGTCGGGGAATTCCTCGCGGACCTTCTCCAGCTTGGTGCCCTGGCACATGGCGGCCGTCATCACGGTGATCAGCCCGTTACGGGCCATCTGCTGGCGAATCGCTTCGGCGGCGATGTTGGTGTAGGCCACGGACGAGCTGGACTTCATCTCGACCACTTCGTCTTCGTCGCGCTCGAACTGCGGCGGCGTGTGGAATAGCACGGGATTGTCGGCGGCCGGTTTGAAACCGTGACCTTTTTCGGTCACCACGTGCAGCAGCACGGGGCCTTCCATGCGTTTGACCATCCGCAGGTATTTTCGCACGAGCCCGATGTTGTGTCCGTCGATGGGGCCGATGTAATGAAAGCCCAGCTCCTCGAACAACATGCCGCCGTGTAGCCCGGCCTTGATCGCTTCCTTGGTTTGGGCCAGCAGCCGCTCGACGGGATCGCCCAGCAGCGGCACCTTGTCGAGAATCTTCAGCACGCCGCTTTTCAGGCCCGAATACGACGGGCTGGCCCGCAACCGATCGAGATAATCGGCCAGGCCGCCAACCCGCGGGCAGATTGACATCTTGTTATCGTTGAGCACGACGATCAGCTTGGCCTTCATGCCGCCGGCGTTGTTCATCGCCTCGTGGACGATGCCCGAGGGAAAGGCGCCGTCGCCGATCACCGCCACCGCGTGCCGGTCTCGCCGGTCGAGCAGGTCATCTCCGCTGCGCAGCCCGAGCATGGTCGAAACGCTGCATCCGGCATGGCCGGTCATGAACAGATCGTAAATGCTTTCGTTCGGATTGGGGTAACCCATCAGGCCGCCGCGCAGCCGCATGGTATGAAACTGATCGTGGCGGCCGGTGATTAGCTTGTGCGGATAGATCTGATGGCCCGTGTCCCAGATCAGCCGGTCCTGGCTGAAATCGAAGCTGGTGTGCAGGGCCAGGGTGAGTTCGACCACGCCGAGGTTCGAGGCGAAGTGGGCCGTGCGGTTGGCGACCAAGTTGCACAGCACGTCGCGCATCTCGCCGGCCAATTGCTCGAGCTGCGGCAGCGACAGCGCGTCGAGATCGCGCGGCGAACTGATCTGTGGTAACAATTGGTCCATCTATCGATTCCTTTCCAGGACGAAGCGGGCCAGAGCTTCCAGGTTGCTCGCAGCCGGTCCGAAGATGTTGACGGCTTGAATCGCCTCGTCGATCAGTTGCTCGGCGCGGCGGCGGCTCTCCTCGATGCCCAGCAGGCCCGGGAAGGTGAGCTTGCCGCGGCCTGAGTCTTTTTGCACGCGCTTGCCCAGGGCGGCTTCGTCGCCGCGAACATCGAGCAAGTCGTCGGTGATTTGAAAGGCCAGGCCGAGCGCGCGGCCGAACGCTTCGAGGGCTTCGAGTTGTTCGGCGTTCGCACCGGCGGCCAATCCGCCGAGCCGCAGAGAGGCGATGAACATGGCGCCCGTTTTGCGGGCGTGGATGTGTTGAAGGGAATCGAGTAAATCGGACGTGCCATCGGCACTGCTGGGCAAGCCGGCAGTGGCACCCTGCGTGCCGGCCAGATCGTCGGCTTGTCCGCCAACCAGGGCCGAGGCTCCGGCGGCGCGGGCGAGTGTCGCACAACATTCAGCGGCCACGTCCGGCGGTCGGACGTTTTCGGCAAGGGTCTGGAAGGCCAACGCCAGCAGTGCGTCGCCGGCGAGAATTGCGGTGGCCTCGTCGAACTGTTTGTGACACGTCGGCCGGCCGCGGCGCAGGTCGTCGTCATCCATCGCCGGCAGATCATCGTGAACCAACGAATAAGCGTGGACCATCTCGACCGCACAAGCTGCCGGCATCGCCGCTGTCGCATCGCCGCCGCAGGCTTCGGCCGCCATCAATACGAGCGCCGGGCGGAGCCGTTTGCCGGAGCCGAGCAAGCTGTAGCGGATCGCCTCGCGCAGACGTTCAGGGCAATCCTGGTCGAACTGGACGAAGGACGAAAGGGCCTCGTTGATCTGCCCGCGAAGCTGGTCGATGTGTTGGGTGATGGAAGTGGAGCGTGTTTGAAGCATGGGGCGGGCGGCGGCCGTAAGGCCGCCGGTATTTCCTCGACTCAAGAACACTGTCACACGAAGCGATATCTGGCGAGCGGCGGCCGTGAGGCCGTCGGTATTTCGCCTCTTATTCTAAAACAGCCCTCCCGGTACGTCCATGTCGGAATCGGGCTCTGTATCTGCCTGCGAGGGCCGAGGTTGCGACCGGCGGCGGCTCCGCGAGGCGGCCTTTTCCTCCAGCGAGGCGTCGGCATCCTCATCCAGCGGCTGCACTATCGGATTACCGTCGGCATCGACGCCGCTTAACAGCTCGATCCGCCGCTCGGCCTTCTCTAAGAGCTGGTGACACTCCTTGAGCAGCTTCACGCCCTCCTCGTATGAGGCCAGCGACTCGGCCAGCCCCACTTGACCATGCTCCAGGTCGTGGACCAGCGTTTCCAGCCGCTCGAGCGATTGCTCGAACGACGGCTTCTTGTTCTTCTTCTTCTTCGTTTCGCCAGAGGATTTATTGGCCACGGGTGGCTCCCGGTTTGTACGGTTTTCGTGGCACCGGCGTCCCGCCGGTGAAACACAGGCGAGACGCCTGTGCCACGCTTGGTTTTGTACCGGTGGGCAGCGCCCACCCTACGGAGTATCTTCGATCGATTCGATGCGGCTGACGCTCTGCCCTCGATGATATCGTGTCGTAATTGTCTCGCCAACGGACAGGCTGGCGGCGTCGTGGACCAAACGGCCGTCGTCCGTTTGTTGGGTCAGGCTGTAACCGCGGCCGAGCACGGCCAGCGGGCTGAGTGATTCTAGCTGGGCTGCCATGGCGGCCACGTCGCGGCCGGCGGTTTTCGCCCGCTGCCAGGCGGCTCGGCCGGCGCGATCGCCAAGCTCGTCTAACTGCCGCGACAGATCGTGAACGCGATCGTAGGGATGGCGAAACAGGGGTCGGCTGGCAATGGCGGTCAGTTGATTGCGCGCGGTGGTTGCCCGGGTTTGCAGCGCCAGCGTCATGCGCTGGCCGTGCGTGCGAAGCAAGGCCTTCATTTCTTCCGCATCCGGCACGACCAACTCGGCGGCTTCGCTCGGCGTCAGGGCGCGAACGTCGGCAACCAGATCGGACAGCGTGACGTCGATTTCATGTCCCACCGCCGAAACGACCGGAACGCGCGAAGCGGCGATGGCCCGCAGGACGACCTCTTCGTTGAATGCCCACAGGTCTTCGAGGCTGCCGCCGCCGCGTCCGACAACGAGCACATCGACTTTGCTGGCGAGGCGGTTGACCGTCTCGATGCCCGCGGCGATTTCTTCCGCCGCGCCGTTACCTTGCACGCGGCAAGGCACGACCAACACATGCACGTCTCGCCAGCGTCGCCGCAGCACTTCCAGAAAATCGCGCACCGCCGCGCCGGTTGGGCTGGTGACGAAAGCGATCCGCTTGGGGAAGCGGGGCAGCGGCTGTTTTCGATCTTCGTCGAACAGCCCTTCGGCGGCCAGTTTTTCGCGAAGTTTGCGCAGCGCCAGTTCGAGCGCCCCGACGCCCTTGGGGTGCATCTGGCGAATCACGAGTTGATAGCTGCCCCGCGGCGCGTACAGATCGAGCCCGCCCTGGCAGATCACCTCCATGCCGTCTTCCGGTTCGAATCGCAGCCGCCCGGCCGTCGTGCGCCAAATGACCGCCCGCAGTTGGGCCTGTTCGTCCTTGAGCGTCAGATAACAATGCCCGGACCGGGGCCGCGAGAAGTTCGAGATTTCGCCCGCCACCCAAACCGAGGGAAACGCGCCTTCGATCAGACCTTTGACCTGGGCGGTCAAGTCAGAGACCGAAAGGATCGGCTGGTCGGTGGAAAAATCGTCGTTGGGCATGGGTATAGAACGAATCGGGGTCGCGCGTGAACGAGTCGAACAGTCTTAGGTGGACGAAAATCCGAAGCACGAAATCTTAAACAAATCCGAAATCAAAAATTCGAATCTCAAAAACGGTCGTAGCCGTTCACGCGTTTTGAAGCAGAGAACCGCTAATCGACGCTGATGTACGCTAATGTTCCAGATCAAACCTGGAGAGAATGAATTGCTGCCACCACGGGGTTTCTACCTGAGTCGACCGTCGGCGTGAAATCAGGCCCCCATCTTTCCTTATTCCTTTCTTGATTAGCGTTCATTAGCGTTTATTAGCGGTTCCCGTCTTGGAGTCCCCAACCGTTTCACGACTTCAAAGCGGCATCAGTTTGCCAGGCCATGAACGGTTACAAGAATTCGGACATCTGAAAGTTTGTTACATTCGTGCTTTGAATTTGTTTCGGATTTCGTGCTTCGGATTTGAATGACGAGGCCGTTCCCGCGCCGCCCCTCGCTTACGCTTCGGGCTACGATTGCGCCGCGTCATCCGTGGTTCCCTTCTTTTATCAAACATCATCCAACAGCTCGACTGCATCAAACTTGCGACCTTCGAGCATGGCCAGACTGGCGCCGCCGCCGGTGCTGACGTGGGAAACTTGGTCGGCGAAGCCTAACTGCTGGATTGCCGCCGCGCTGTCGCCGCCGCCGATGATGCTGACGTTCTGGCCGTCGGCAATCGCCTGGGCGACCGCTTTGGTGCCTTCGTCGAAGGGCGGCATTTCAAAGACGCCCATCGGGCCGTTCCAGACGATCGTTTTGGCGGCCAGCACTTCGCCCGCAAACAGGCGGGCCGTTTCCGGGCCAATGTCGAGGCCCTCGTAGCCATCGGGGATTTCGCCCGCCTTGACGACTTGCTTGTTGCAGTCGCCGCTGAAGGCGTCGCCGCAGTGGGTGTCGAGCGGCAGCAGCAGCTTGTCGCCGCCCTGTTCGATCAGCTCGCGGGCCAGATCCAGCTTGTCTCGTTCGACCAAACTGTCGCCAATTCGTCCGCCGGTGGCCAGGGCAAACGTATAGGCCATGGCGCCGCCGATGAGCACTTTGTCGCAGATGCCGAGTAGGTTTTTGATAACGGTGATCTTGTCAGAGACCTTCATGCCGCCGAGGATGGCAATGAACGGCCGGCCGGGATTGGCAATCACGTCGGACAGAAACTTAATCTCCCTGGCGACCAGAAAGCCGACAACGCGGGGCTTGCCAGCCATTGCCTCGGGCACGGCGACCATCGAGGCGTCGCGGCGATGGCAGGTGCCGAAGGCGTCGTTGCAATAGACGTCGGCCAGGGCGGCCAGGGCGGCGGCGAACTCGGCATCGCCCGATTTTTCGCCCGGGTTGAAGCGTAGATTTTCCAGCACGACGACTTGTCCGTCGGTGAGCGCTGTCACCTTGGCCCGCGCGTCTTCGCCAATCGTGTCGCTGGCGAATGCGACTTCCGACTCGAGCAGCTCGGCCAACTTCTCCGCGGCCGGACGCAGGCTAAACTTGGCGTCGTCGGCATTGCCTTTGGGGCGACCCAGATGGCTGACCAACACGAGTCGGCCGCCGCGCTCGATGACCGAGCGAATCGACGGCAGCGCCATCCGCACGCGGCGGTCGTCGGTTATGTGGCCTGAGTCGTCGAGCGGGACGTTGAAATCAACGCGCATTAAGACGGTCTTGCCGGTGACGTTAACTTGCTGGATGGTTCGCTTGGCCATGCTTGTGGTCCGGGGTGTGGATGTGCTGAATTGTGTCTCGCTTGACCACAGGCGGAGCCGTCGCGAACTTCGTTCGGCCCCACGATTGCTTGCGCACGGCGTCGCATCCCGTGAGGACGTTCCGCCGCCACCCGGGCTTGTCCCGGTGGAGCGCACGTTTTTGCACTACTTCAGCACCGACTACGCCCGCTTTTGTCTCGACGCACCGACGCCGGAGGCGTCGGTGCGTCGAGACAAATGATAAAGGGGGCCAACAGTGGTGGTAGTGCAGAAACCTGCTTCCACCGAGGCAAGCTCGGGTGGGGAGCCATTTCCGCGGAAGCGCCACTGAAAAGAAGAGTCTACCGGGCGCGCAGCGCGGCGCGAAGGGCGCGACCGACGGTCGCGGCTTTATGGCGTTTACGCCGCGAGTTCGCGCACGTGGCTGCCCAATTGGCCTTGCAGGCGGCGCATAATGGCGCTGTGCATTTGGCTGACGCGGCTCTCGGAGAGTTCGAGGGTCGAGCCGATTTCTTTCATCGTCATCTCTTCATAGTAGTAGAGAATGACAATCAGCCGCTCGTTGCGATTGAGGCCCTTGGTGACCAGCCGCATCAGATCGTTTTTCTGTGTGCGGCGCGTCGGGTCTTCGCTCTTCCTGTCGGCCACGACGTCCATCTCGCTCGATTCTCTCGATCCCTCCGACTCGTGCCAGCGGCGGTTCAGGCTGACCAATCCCACGGCGTTGGCATCGCGTGAGATTTTCTCCAGCTCGCCGAGCGATACGCCCATGTGGCCGGCCAATTCGTCGTCGGCCGGAGTGCGGCCCAGGCGTCCGGCCAAAATGCGATGCGCCGCGCCGAGTTTGTTGGCCTTCGAGCGGACCAACCGCGGGACCCAGTCCATTTTGCGTAGCTCGTCGAGAATGGCTCCTCGCACGCGCGGCGAACAGTACGTCTCGAACTTCACGCCGCGGGCCTGATCGAATGAGTCGATGGCGCCGATCAGGCCAAACACGCCGGCCGAAGTAAGGTCGTCCAGAATCACTCCGTCGGGAAGCCGCGACCAAACGCGCTGGGCGGTGTACTTGACCAGCGGCAGATAGATTTCGATCAACTGGTTGCGCAGTTGCTGGTTGGTCGAATCGGATTTGAACGTGGCCCAAAGCTGGGCAATGTTTTCCGTAGGTGCGACAGTCAGTGTCATGGTTTCTCCGTGTTATTTTATGTGCGACGCCCAGATAAGGGCGACATTGGCGATCGTGGTTGCTGTGTGGATAAGTCGTGAGCGGCACGGCGCTAGCCGCCGGTGATCCCGGGTTGCGTTTTACCGCACAAGACCCGCGGCTAGCGCCTTGCGGCTCACCATGGGCGCGGCTACCCTCGTCATTCAGCACCTGGTGACTAAACGGTAGCGTCGTTGGCGTCTTCTAGGTCGGCCAATTCGCTGCGCATGCGTCCGTGGACCGACTGTTCGACGATACTGTGAGCAGTCCGACCGACGACGTAACCGATCGCGGCAAAGATAAACAGAACGAGGCAGGCCGCCTGGAGTGTTGCGGATACCGACGCACCGCGAATCAACCCACGGGCGAGCACCGCCACGAAGGTCAACAAGCCGAGCGTTCCTGCGTATTTCTGACCCACGACGAGAGCCCTGTCGTGCCGGAGGAGAAGGCCGGACGGCTGACCGCGACAGATGGTCGAGGCGCAGTATCCGGCGCATGGTTAATCCCCTATCGGCAAAACGGGACTGCAACTTCAGTCGAATCGACGGGTGTTTTCTGTTGGGTGGTTTCCTCCGGGTGGAAGTGTGTGTTGTCAGTTACTGTATTGAATGTAACGAGGGACGGAGCCGCCGTGTCCCCACGGCGATGCGGGTTGTAGCGTGTGTTGGCGATGCGTGTCGGCAGCGCTAGGTACATCGCCCTGGGGACAGGGCGGCTCTGTCTGAATCTGACATCTCATGTTCATCCCAACATGTCGCTGCCCGACTGGCGGTGAATTCTTCCCTGGATGATTGATCGTTCGGCTACTTGGCGCAGGTCGTCGGCTGCTTGGCTGTCGGGCGAAGCGACTAACAGGGGACGACCTTCTTGGGCACTTTCCCCGACGCTGGGATCCTCAGCCACGGCGCCGGCCCAACCGAGTTCCATTCCGAGGAACTTGCGGCAGGCACAGGCGATGCGTTCGTGGACTTCGGTGGCTTCGTCGATTTCGGCAATGCGATTGACCAGGCAATGAATGGCGATGGTGCTATCGCCGGCTCTGAGCACCTTGATCGCCGCGTAGGCGTCCATGATGGCCACCGGCTCGGGCGTGGTGACCAACATCACCTGATCGGCCGCTTGCCAGAAGCGATGAATTACCGAATTGAGGCCGCTGCCGGTGTCGACAATAACCACGTCGGCGACATTGCCGAGTTTTCTCAGGGCCTCAATGAGTTGCTGTTGGTCGAGTGAACTGCAAGTGAGCGTCTGTTCTCGCGCCCAGGCGCCCGGCAAGACGCGGATTCCTTCAGGGCCGTCTTGGATCGCCTTGGCAGCCGAGAGGCGGCCCGCCAATACATCGGAAATGCTGTGTTTCTCGTCGAGACCACACAACGTCGCAATGTCGGCCCCGTCGAAATCGGCGTCGACCAGCACCACCTTGCGGCTTTGCCGGCTCATCGCGACGGCAAGATTGATCGCCACGCTGCTGGTTCCGACGCCGCCCTTGGCGCCGGTCACCACCAGCAGTTTCGGGGACCGGGCCGTCGCCGGCGCCGACACGCCGGCGCGGCGCACCTGCTGTCGTAATTCACTTGCTTGATCGACCATGACTGTTTCCTCGTAGACCCCCCAAAAACTTCCTTGTAGATCCCCCAAAAACATTTCGCGAGTTGCGGCGAGCGTCGGCCGTTAGGCTGACGGTGATTCCTCGATCTGGCATCCTCTTTTCCTGGCGAACGGTAATACCCCCGAGCTAACGCTCGGGGCTCGCCATTTTCGCCGTCGGAGACGCCTCCTACAAACGCCGTCGGAGACGCCTCCTACAGGTGCAAAGGTGTTCGTTCCTCAATGCCCAGCACGGCTCGCGCCAGCCGGCGGCTGTCGGCCACTTCGATATCGTCGGGCACGTTTTGTCCGTTGGTCAGGTAGCTCAGCGGAAGCTGGCTGCCGCGCAGCAAGGGCAGCAGATTGCCCAATCCATTGGCCTCGTCGAGCTTGGTCAACAGCAGCGCCGTGGTGCCGACCGGAGCGAACTGCTGTGCCGTTTTGCAGAGACCGGCGGCGCCGGAGACACTGCTGAGCACCAGATGCACTTCGTCGGCCTCGGCCTCGGACAGAAACGCCTTGAGTTCCTGGATTCTCACTTCATCTCGCGGGCTGCGGCCGGCCGTGTCCATGAGGATCAGATCGAGCCCCGCCAACCGCCCCAGCGCCTCGCGCATCTCACGGGGCGTCGAAACGACTTCCATCGGCAACTCGATGATGTCGGCGTAGGTGCGCAGTTGTTCGACCGCCGCGATGCGGTAGGTGTCGACGGTGATCAGGCCGACCTTGAGCTTTTGCTTGAGGCGATAATTGGCGGCCAGCTTGGCGATGGTTGTTGTTTTTCCGACGCCCGTCGGACCGACCAGCGCGACCAGATGGCGGTGGCCCGGCGTAACACGAATTGGGCCTGCGACGGTGATTTCCCCTTCAATGATCTGAGAAACCCGCCGCATCAACTCCATCGGATCGCGCAGGTCGTGGTCGGCCACCTCGCCACGGATGCGTTCGACCAATTCTCGCGCCAGGTCTTCACTCACCTCGGCCTCGATCAGATCGGTAAACAGGGCAAACATTGCCTCGGGAAGCTCGCGCGGATGTGTGTCGGGACGCCCGGGCGGCTGCGAATTGGGAAACTGAAGCCCGGCAACGCGAGATCGCAACTCGGCCAGTTCGCTTTGCCGAGACCGCGGGTGGCCGGCGGCGTCGAATTGGTCCAACTCCAAGGAAGAGACGGCCGATTCCGGCGGCGACAGCATCTGCGACGGCGGCGGTTCGGGGCGCGAATAGGTAAGCGGTGAAGGGGCGGGCGTTTGATGCTCGTCGGCTGACCGACCGATGACGTTGTCGACGGGCGCCTCGGGAGCCGGCGCGACATTGGGCTCAACGGCCACATGCGCCGGCAATCGGCTGGGCACGGTGACGTCGGCCGAGGCAGTCACCTCGATCTGCGTCGGACCAGGCAGCAGATTCAGCAGCCAGCGCGAGCGAACCTCGCGAGTGTGCAACACGGCTGCGTCCGGTCCCAGTTCGCGGCGCACCAAATTGAGCGCCTGCTGCATCGTCTTGGCACGATACGTTTTAACTTGCATGGGTTTTTCTTGCTGAAGGGGTAAAGATTTCGTGAATGCTTCCACTCGCCCTGTAAAGCCGCGACCCGTGGTCGCGCCAACACCGCCGCCTCTAATCCGTCACCATTCCCAACGACTCAATCTTCGTGTCGCGCGTCACTTCGTTGTAGCTAATCACCACCAGCTTCGGTAAATGCGACTGAGTGATCTGCCGCACGGCCGCGCGAATCTGCGCCCCGACCAACAGCACGGGCGTCTGATTGGCCGTCGTCAGCTTTTCCACTTCCTTGGCGATTGACGAGCACAGTTGCTCGATCGACTGCGGGGCCAGGCGGATAAACATGCCTTGCTCGTTTTGCTCGACTCCGGCGCGCACGCGGTCTTCGATCGCCGGATCGAGCGTCACCACGTGCAGCCGATTCTCTTTGTCGCGATATCGCGTGCAAATCGTCCGCGCCAGGCCGTTGCGGACGTATTCGGTCAACATCGTCGCATCCTTGGTACGGCCCGACACGTCGCCCAACACTTCTAAGATCGTGCCCAACTGGCGAATCGGCACCTGCTCGCGGAGCAGCAACTGCAACACTTTTTGCACTTCGTGCAGCTTCATCTGGCCCGGGATCAACTCCTCGACAACCGTCGGCGAGGTCTCCTTAAGCTCGTCGATCAGGTGCTTGGTCGCGTCGCGGGTAAGAAGCTCGTCGGCATGTTGGCGCACCACCTCGGTCAGATGCGTGGCCAGCACGGCCACCGGCTCGACGATCGTATAACCGTGCAGTTCCGCCTGGCTGCGCGTCGTCGGGTCGATCCAGGTGGCCGGAGTGTTGAAAGCCGGCTCGCGGGTCTCGATGCCCGGCACCTTGCCGGTGGTCACGCCGGAGTCCATGGCCAGCAACATTTCCGGATAGACCAGCCCGTCGGCCACCGGCATGTCGGCGATTTTCAGGCAATACTGGTTCTGCTCCAGCCGCATGTCGTCGCGGATGCGCACCTTCGGCATCACAATGCCGATGTCTTGGGCGACCATCTGCCGCACGCCCTTGATCCGTTCGAGCAGATCGCCGCCGCGTTTGGGATCGGCCAGCCGAATCAGCCCCACGCCGATCGAAAATTCCATCGGATCGACACTCAGGTAATCTTCCACCCGCTCCTCGGGCGGTTTTTCTTCTTCGGCCTTCGTGGCCCGCTCCGTCTCTTCTCGCTCTTTTTGCTGCCGGCCGGAAAGCATCAGCGCCAGTCCGACACAGCCGCCGCCCAACGCCAACAACGGGATGGCCGGCAAGCTGGTGAAGATCAGCACCCCCAGGAATCCGCCAGTAATGGCCAACGCCTGCGGACGCGAAAACAACTGCCGCATGAATTCCGAAGGCAGGTTGATTTCCCGCGTGCTGCGGGTAACCAATAGGCCGGCGGCCAACGAGGTCAGAAACGCCGGCACCTGGCTCACCAATCCGTCGCCGATGGTCAGCTTGGTAAACAGCGAGGCCGCCTCGCCGAAGCCCATGCCCAATTGGGCCACGC
>JADFKK010000399.1 GCA_022564995.1 Planctomycetota bacterium
GCGTGCCGGAGGATCTGCGGCGCCGCGCCCAGTGCGAAACATTGCGGTTCGAGAGCCGTGGGCTGAATTTCACGCACGTGGTCCGCCAGTGTGACGCGGCGATCTTGAACGCCACGCACGGCACCACGATCTCGCTGCTGTTGGGCGGCATGCCGGTGCTGCTGCTGCCGATCTATCTGGAGCAGACCCTGTTTGCCAGAACGGTCGAGCGGCTCGGCGCGGGTCTGTACGCCAACCCGAAGCAGCCGGAGGAAGTCGTCAAGCGGTTAGATGCGTTTCTCGGCGATGATCGATACGCCGACGCCGCCCGGCGCTTCGCGCAGCAACATGCCGATTACGATGCGCCGGCGATGCTCGACGAGATGGTCGATCGGTTGGAAGAATTGATCGCCGCCCCATAAAGCCGCGACCGTTGGTCGCGCCCGACGGGACGGTTGGCGTTTTATTATATCGCGGTCGCGACCAACGGTCGCGGCTTTATGGGTTGATTGGGCCTTCTCATCAGCCGCTGGGCGCTAGCCCACGGTTTTTTGCGGCACATCCACGCACGGAACCGGGGGCTAACGCCCCGCGGCTGACCACGGAACCAGCGGCTGACCACGGAACCGGGGGCTAGCGCCCCGCGGCTGATGTTTTGCGACAGACCACTAGAATGGGAAATCTAGTTGGTATTCGGCTCGGGCGCCGGCGCGGGTGCAGAGGGCCTGCCACACCTTGGGGTTGATGGTGTCGGAGAAGAATCGGACCTGACCGTCTCCCATCACCGCGTTCACGCCACCGGGATGAGCACTGCGGGCGGCGGCCCAAATCTTCCCGTCGGTTCGGTTCTCGGTACACCACAGCGGGTGCGTGGTAGGAATGAGCGGGACACTGCCGTCACCGCCCTCGGGCTCTCCCGTCTTGGCACCGCAAACCAGCACGCGATCAAATAGACCCGCCTGATCCGGATCGATGGAATCGCCAGTGATGAGCCCGCGCGAGTTGGGCGGGGTGGCTCCGGTGAAGACCGACGCGCCGGGCGACGAGACGACCCACACGCCGCGAATGTCGGTGCGGCTGTCCCAGCCGATGACCTCGCTGACCATCAACGTGTGCGACAAGCCGTCTTTGAAATGGCTCTTGCGAATTCCGTCGTTCGATCCCAGCTTCCAGCGGCCTCGGTAAGCAGCCTTGCCCAACGATGATCTGGCGGTGCGGGCCGCCTCGGCCTGCCCGCTGCCTTGGACCGTCTGCACTCCGAACGCGCCGGCGGACATTCGCTTAAACTGCTCCATGGTGCCATTGGTGCCATCAGGCAGACCTCCACCGCCGGGATTATTCCGATCTGGCGGAGCTTGGGTTGTCCTATCGCTCGGCAGTCGAATCGCATCCTCATAAAACCTCATGCCGTAGTTGGCGGCGTAATTGCCCTTGGCGAGCACTTCCAGGTGGGCCGCCCCGCCCTGCTTCTTGTCTTGCATCTTCTCCAGCATCAGCGGCGCGCTGGGGCAGAGCAGGAAGCTCAACACGCCCGTGCCGCCGGCATCCTGACGCTGATCGCCGGCGTGCTCACACTCGTCCGAGGCGTTCGCTTCGGTGTCCAGGCACTCCATCAACATCGCGAAATTCTCGCGGAAGCCCATGAACGGCAGCACGGCCATCGCCCAGTTCGGCCCCTGACACCAAGAGCCGGGAAACGATCGGCTGCCGCGCGTGCCGCCGGTGTACCATTGCTTGTCGGGCGGGGTGCAACTGGGCAGTCCCGGCGGATAACAGCCATACATGACATGGTGTTCTTCGAGCGCCACTTGAATGTTGTGCAGCTTCGCCTTGCAGGCCACCTGCCGGGCGAATTCCCGCGCCGAATTAACCGCGGGCAGCAGCAACGACATGAGCGTGCCGATGATGGCAATCACCACCAGCATCTCGATCAGCGTAAAACCACGTCTGGGGGTCTCGGTTCGCTTGCGCATGATTTCTGCTCCGTTGAAAAGAAGTTTTGCCTCCAACAGTATGATATCGGCAAAGGGGGTAAAAATGCAAGCGCCGGGCGGGAAAAATCGGTGAAAATCGGCCACAATTTCAGATTCCCCTCCGTGGAGTCGATTTTCGGCCGATTTGTCGAACGATTTTTAACTAGCCCAGGCATTTATGCCTGGGAATCGAGACGAACGCCGTCCATTTTCAAGTGGCCCCTTTAGGGGCCTGTGCGGGCAGCAAAATGCCGCATCGCATGTTCGCGAGCCGCTGCCCCTAAAGGGGCGAAGAGGAGAGGGGCGCCACGCCGCGGTCCCAGGCATAAATGCCTGGGCTAGTTAAAACCGAGAACACCACGCAATAGAAAGCCGCCCATCACGGTGGAGCAAGACAGGGTAAGGCCACGTTTTCAACAGCCTAGGAGACGACTCCTGTCGCCGAGAATAGACGTTACACGTTGGAATCGGCGACGGGAGGTCGCCTCCTACACAGGCGGCTAGCGCTTTTTGAACATGTAGAGAAGGTTGGGCTCGCTGCAGATGTAGATATTGCCCTCGTCGTCCATGGTGATGCCTTCGCCCTGGGGCACTTTTTCGGTCAGGCCGGCGGAGCCGCGATCGAGCTTGAGCCGGCTGATTTCTTTGCCGTCGAGGGTCGTCTCGACCAGGCAGCGGGACTCGTCGCTGAGAATGAGCAGATGGCCGCTGGGGGCGTGGTAATGCACGGCCGACACATCCTTGAGGTGCAGGTCGCTCTTGTCGAGGTCCCAGGGATTCTCGAATTTGATGATGCCGCTTTTCTTGGCCGAGGCCTTCGGCGCTGCGATCTGATAGAGCTTTAGGGGGCGCTTTTCTTTAACGCTGAACAGCCTTTGCCGCTCGCGGTCGTAGGCCAGCCCTTCGAGCCCCTTGTTGTTGGCGGCTGGTTCGAGGTGTAGCTTGAGCACCTTGCGGTCGGAGTATTCGATGCGTCTCGTTCTACGCCCGATGTTGATGCGGCAGATGTTTCCGCGGCGCTCCTCGGCAATGTAGAACGTGAACCCGCCGGCGTGGACGATGCCTTCGGTGTCGTTGAAATCCTTGAGACGAATCGATCGCATGAGGGTTCCGTCGAGCGCCAACTCGATGACATAACAGGGCCGATTAAGCACCATAAACAGGCTCTTCGTCTCGCTGCAATAAGTCAGCCCTGAGGCGTTTTCCAACGAACCGATCTTCGTCGGCCCGCGGGCCAGTCGGTATTTGTCCAAGCCGACGACGACCTGTGGTTTCACGCGCGTGGGCGGCGATTGTCCGCACAAGCTGCCCGGCGCCATCGCAATCGACACCAACAACAGAACCGGCAAAGCGGCATTTTTTAACCTTCGCATGACAGCATGTTCCGTGAGAAGACGATTTATCGGCAATCCATAGCTTAGACGGGTCGGCAGCGATTGCAACCACCCTGGGGAAATACCCCCAATCGAGGTGGAGGCCGCGACGCTACCTGAAAAATAGGGATTACAACGACAGCAGGCCCTCAGCCCGCGGCAAATTTTCGACGGCAACCAGCGAAAAGCTACGCTTTGGGTGATACCGTCCTCGCGGGCTGAGCCGGTATGTGGTAGTAAATGACGAATGACAAATAACAAATGACAAATCGAACCCAGGTTTTAGGCGTCTATATCCAGTCGGCGAAAGGTTGAACGTCGAACCCGTACATGGGCGCGGTTATGGCTTGGGAATTTGTCATTGGTCATTTGTCATTGGTCATTGGTCATTGGTCATTGGTCATTCATCCTCACGAAGCAAAACCTCTCGTGCCTACCATCCAACGCATTTTGGTCACCGGCGGCGCCGGTTTTCTTGGCTCGCATTTGTGCGAGCGGTTGGTCGAGGCCGGCCACGACGTGATCTGTCTCGACAATTTCTTCACCAGCCAGAAGACCAACGTCACCCACCTGCTCGATCATGCCAATTTCGAGCTGATTCGCCACGACGTAACCCAGCCGATCTGGCTCGAAGTCGACCAGATTTACAACCTTGCTTGTCCGGCCGCGCCGGGTCACTACCAATTCAATCCGATTAAGACATTGAAAACCTCGGTGCTCGGCGCGATCAACATGTTGGGCATGGCTCGGCGATGTCGGGCCAAGGTATTGCAGGCCTCGACCAGCGAGGTTTACGGCGACCCGGAGGTCCATCCGCAGGTCGAGTCGTATCGCGGCTCGGTCAATCCCATCGGTCCGCGGGCCTGTTACGACGAAGGCAAGCGGGCGGCCGAATCGCTGTTCATGGATTATCACCGCATGCACGGGGTGAACATTCGCCTGGTCCGCATCTTCAACACCTACGGGCCGCGGATGAATCCGTTCGACGGCCGTGTGGTCTCGAACTTCATCCGCCAGGCACTCTCCGATGAGCCGCTGACCCTGTTTGGCGACGGCAGCCAAACCCGCTCGTTTTGTTATCGCGACGATCTGATCGAAGGGATGATCCGGGCGATGGACGCGCCGGACGATTTCATCGGACCGGTCAATCTCGGCAATCCCGACGAATTTACGGTTCGCGAGCTGGCCGAAATGACACTTGAACTGGTCGGCGTCTCGGCCTGGGACATCCCCGGGCAACTCATCGAACAGCCGCTGCCCGAAGACGATCCGGTGCGCCGTCAGCCCGACATCACACTCGCCCGCCGAGAACTAGATTGGGAGCCGCGGGTAAAACTGCGCGAAGGTCTGGAGCGGACGATCGAATGGTTCCGCGCGATCCACTTCGAGAGCTTCCGCGCGCCGACGCCGAACTATTAGGCGGGACTGTTCATCAGCCGCGGGGCGTTAGCCCCCGGTTCTTGCCGAACACCGCAAGAACCTTTCTCAAGTCAAAACACGCTTCAGCCGGACGAACCACCAACAAAAAAAGGAAACAGGTTGTCCGCAGATTACGCAGATTTATGCAGATGGAAGGATGGAAAACAACTCAGTCTGAATTAACAACATCTGCGTAAATCTGTGTAATCTGCGGACAACACGGCGATATCTGAAACCCAACATCGAGAGCACGACGACGGTAAACCCGGATGAACCGAAATTCTTGTTTAACGGCAAGCCGCAGGCGACTGCGTTTTGAATGGACGCCTGACTCAGAAACGCAGTCGCCTGCGGCTTGCCGTTAAACGAGCCATTCACGACCGTGCGAATAGCCCCCGGTTTGTACAGATCGCGGCGAGAACCGGCGGCTAACGCCCCGCGGCTGATGGATTATCCGGGCTAGGCGAGACCTTGAAACAGCGCTGAGCCGACGCGGACGATCGTCGCTCCTGCTTCGATGGCCGCTTCGTAATCGCCGCTCATGCCCATCGATAGTTCGTCGAGCGTGATGTTCGACGGACCATTAGGTCGCACCGCGTCGCGCAGCCGGCGCAACTCCGAAAAATCGCGTCGGGCGCCCTCGATGCCGGTGCTGCGTCCGGCCATGGTCATCAGGCCGCGGACCGCGACGTGACGGTAGGCCCCCAGCGATGCGATCACCGCATCCATTTTGTCGGGCATGAAACCGTGCTTGGCGGCATCACCCGAGACGTTGACTTCCAGCAGAATGGGAATCGGCTTGGCGAAACCGGCCGCCTCGCGATCGATGGCTTCGATCAGCCGCAGGCTGTCGGCCGAATGAATCAGGCACACCAGCGGCAGCGTGCGGCGCACCTTGTTACGCTGCAAGTGTCCGATCAGATGCCAGCGCACCGGCTCGTCGGCAAACGCCTCGGCCTTGGCGAAAAGCTGTTGCGGACGACTCTCGCCAAAATCGTCGCAGCCGGCCGCCAGCAGCGCGCGAGTTTCATCGTCGCCGACGTACTTCGTGACACAGACAAGCGTTACGTCGTCGGCCGAGCGACCGCTACACCGCGCCGCCTCGGCAATGCGGCCACGCACCTCGGCGACGTTTTCGGCAATTCGCTCGGCCAGATTGCTCATGGATGGACACGCTGGGGTGGCTGGCGCTCGGGCCTCGGAGAACCGAACGATGGCGAGCCGCGAGCGTTAGCTCCTGCAAAAGTCTTTCATAAAAAACAAACACCACACACTTTATATACTTAAGGTAGGTAATAGGATTTATCCTATTTAAGTACCTTATGTATATAATTGATGGGGTGCGGATGACTCCTTGATTTTCTCCCCTTTTGATTTCTTGTCAAGAGAGGCTGGGTTGTGAAAATAATTTTATGTTGTCGGCTAGAATCTACATACCGAGGTCAAAGGTGACTT
>JADFKK010000086.1 GCA_022564995.1 Planctomycetota bacterium
CGAGCATGATCAGCTCGTGCCTGAGGACATCGGCGTTGCTCTGGCCGTTCACAAAGCGAAGGCCGGAGCGCCCTCCCCAGACATCGTTTCCGTCCGTCGCGTGGTAACGACTGTGCCAGTGCCAGTTCTTGTCTTTGACGGCGGCGCGGATTTTTTCGAGCTTGTCATTGGCGCCCGCAGTTTTCCCAAGCAGTGCTTTGGAAATAATGTCAGCCAGCTTGCGATAGCCGGCGTCGTTGAGATGAACCCCGTTGATGGTGTAACGCTGCCGGCTCGCTGCAAACAACTGAAACGTCGGAGAGAAAATGTCGACAAACGTCGCGCCGCTTTCCGCGGCGGCCCGCCGTGTGGCTTCGGTAAAGGCGGCCAGATTCGTGTTTTGCTTAACGCCGTTGGGGAGATTCGGATCTCCGGTGTTTTCAAACGCGATCGGGCTGAACAGAACAAACCGGGGATTTTTGCCCTTCTCTTGGCTCCAGGCGCGCTGCCGCTTCACGACATTCTTAAGCCCCTCCTTATACGCATCCGCCCCGCTTGGTCCCCGGTACGACTCGTTGTAGCCAAAGAAGGTGAAGATCACGCTCGGCCCGACGTGTTTCAGGTAATCGCCCTCTTTCGTGAAACCACTGCTACGGGGACTCTTATTATCGACGTCGCCCGAGAAGCTCATGTTGCGGAAGCTAACGTCGAGCCCTTTGAGCTGGCTCTGCAGAACCGTCTCGACCCACGGCGCATGTTGCATACGGTCGGCCAGCCCGTTACCGTAAATCGCCACCACGTCATTTTTCTGGAAGGCAAATGAACTTGGCTCACTAGCGGCTTGGGCGAACAGAATGGATGGCAGAGCACAGAGTGCGAGCGATAAAGCTAAACATGTCTTCAGCATGGTGTTCCTTCCGGTGTTTTCGTTTCTGCTACAAACTCTGCGTTGCGTAAATTCAAATTGCCCAGATATTTTTATCAGTATAAGTTGACTCCACCAGCAATAACATACCCCGAGGGGTGGAATTCTTCGATATCCCAGGCTAATTCTGTTGACATCAAACCGTGACTGGGATTTCGCCCGATCTGCGAGTGAGTGCGTGGGAAAGAGTTCCCGGGAGTCTCGCTCCTCGACCGGCTGGCGGCCGAGCGATTTCTCTGGACCTGATCGCCTACGTCTACTCCTGTGGGAATCAGAAGCACCTGTTGTGGTTTGACGGCGCGATCATTACAGTTGACGCGGCGCCTTGATCTGGTTCCCAAGCTTACAATGAAATAGCTCCCCTCCCGGGCTTGCCCCGGTGGAAGCGAGGTTTCCGCACTATCGCCGCTGCTGAATACTAATCTGTCTCGACGCCTTCGGCGTCGGTGCGTCGAGACAAAAGCGTGCGCAGTCGGCGCTGTAGGTAGTGCAAAAACGTGCGCTCCACCGGGACAAGCCCGGGTGGCGGCGGAGCGTCCTTCGCAGCAGCGAAGATTGCAGGGAAACAACCATGATCGTTTGCCGGATCGACACCGAGCACTTCGTCGAGAATAACCCCGACGGTGATGAAATCGAGGTGCAATCCATTGCCAACCCGGAATGGTCACAGATAGAAACCGCAATCCGTAACCTTGACGGTAGATATCATTCGACCATCCGTCTGTACACCCGCCCTGAATCGACCGCCGAAGATTTAGAAATCAACGGAGGTAACGGCACATACTTCATGCTGGGATGCATCGGGGGCGACCGTTTCGTACATGTGGACGAAAACCAGCGCCGCGGGAGCTTAACTTTTCAAACGGGTTGGCAGATGTATTCCTGGCCTAGGAAGTTCTGTCTGTTCGATGTTGAGCGTGTCGTCGATGCGACACGTTACTTTTGCCATAATGGGCGTTTTGATCACAGCCTCAGTTGGATCAAGCAACCATAAGTTGTTAACAGCGACCGGCGTCATTCGGGGCAATAGCTGTGCCCGCAGGGCGACCCTTCTCCCTTGCAGGGGGTGGACGAGCGAACCTTTTTTCGCTAGATTCGATGTAATTTACCCTTTCCAGGCACGATGGCCTGATAACCCTTGACTTACCACAACATGCAGCCGATAATTTAACTGCGGTTGGGAGGGCTGCCTTTGCGGTTCGCCGGACGCAAGTCCGCCCGGCTGCCCCGGCTGCATTTTTCTTGCGCCATGCATCTTCTTTATCTGGACGGCTCTGGTTCAGCAGCCAATCCGAACGAGGAGCGCCTCGTTCTGGGTGGCGTCTCTGTTTACGAATCGCCGTCGCGCTGGGTTACGCAGGAACTTGATCGTCTCGCTGCTAACGTCGGCGGTCAGCCCGCTGACTCCTCAGCGCCGCTTCTTCACTAATCTCAATCGCCCGATCAACGGCGGCGGATTGCAGGCGGCGGAGCGCCGAGGTGGTGCGATCCCGGCGGGCCTCGCGGCGCCCCAGGCGATCGAAGTAGGCCGTGGCTGGCTGCGGCGCAACGGAATCTGCCGCGGTGGTCGTCTCTTGCGTCGCGGAAAGCCGGTCACTACCGACTGTTGCCGCTTGCGGCGAAGGTGCCAGAGCTGGCCCCGGCCCCGTCCAGGCGGCCAGCAGTGTGGTCAGGTCGTCGAAATTGATCGGCGTTGTCTCCGGGTCGACGAAATTGCCGTCGAGCTCGGTCCCGCGGCGATTCCAGTTGGCGAGCAGCAGGGTCAGGTCGTTGAAATCAACCCAGCCGTCGGCCGTCAGATCCTCGGGCGGTCCGCCCATCCTCCGATTTCCGAAGTTGATGCCATCGGCGATATCTCCCGCATCGAGCTTGACCTCGTGCGCTGCGCCATCGCGGGGGAAAGTCTGCTGCCAATCGCGCCGCTGAACCTCGCGGACCAAATAAGCCCCGGGAGCAAGATTCTCAAAAGAGTAACGGCCCGACTCGTCGAAACGAGTGTTTGGATTGTCGCGAGCGGTCTCGGTTCGCGGCTCGTCGACGTCAAGCTCTCCGTTGCCGTTGGTGTCGAGATAAATCGTAAAGCCGGCCAGCCATATCTCACTCGCCTCGTGCTCGCCGTTACCGTTGCGGTCCCACCACTTGCGGCCGACGATGGCGCCGCGGGGCGTGCCTTGCGGCTGCCAATTGCCGAAGTTGACGTCGTCGACGCCGCTGCCGGAGCGAACTTCGACCACCTGCGGTCGGCCGTTGGCCGGAAAGGTCTGCACCCAGCGGTCTTGCAATACTTCACGCACCACGTATTCGCCCGGCCTGACCTCGTCGAACCGATACAGCCCGCCCTCGTCGAAGTCGGTGTCCGGGTTGTCGTCCATCGTGACCGTGTGGGGCTCGGCGTCGTCTAGCGCGCCGTTGCGGTTCAGATCGAGGTAGATCGTCACGCCGCCCAAGCCCGGCTCTTGCGGGCCCTGCTCTCCGTCGCCGTCCACGTCGTGCCATTTACGACCGTGAATGCTGCCGGGAGTGACCTCGATCGGCCGGTTGCCAAAATCGATGCCGGTGACCCGCTCGCCCGAGGCGGCCTGCACCACATGCGCGGCTTCGTGCGGAAAAGTTTGCTCCCAGCCCTCCGGCACGATCTCGCGAACGATGTATTCACCCGGCTCGAGATTGCCGAACGAATACTCGCCGACCGACACGTTGGGAGCGCCCGGCAGCGGCCCGATGCCCGCCGTCGTTGTGCCCGGCTCACCGCGATTGAAGAGGCCGTCGTTATTGAGATCGAGAAAAATCGTTACGCCACCCAAGCCCGGTTCGTCGTCGTCTTGCTCGCCGTCGCCGTTGCGGTCGAGGAACTTCAGGCCGTGGATCGAAGCCGGCTCGAACAACCGTCGGTTGCCGAAGTTGAGGCCGCGGACTTCATCTCCGGGCTCTAAAACGACCTTGTGGGCGCCGTCGTCGGCCGCATCGTCCGACGTGGGAAACGTCTGCTCGAAGCCCTCGGGAACGACCTCGCGGATGATGTAGGTGCCCGGTTCCAAACCGACGAACCAATAGTGGCCCGGCTCGAAGATCGGCCCGATCGGAAACGGACCGCCGGTGGTGGCCATCTGCGGTTCTCGCTCGTCCAGTTCGCCGTTGTCGTTCAAATCGATGTAGATCGTCACCCCGGGCAGCCCGGGCTCGTCGCCTTGCCGCTCGCCGTCGCCGTTGCGATCGAGAAACTTAAAGCCGCGGATCGAAGCAGGCTCGTCCCGGATGGCGCGATTGCCAAAGTTGACGTCCTCGGCTGATTGGTTCGGCTCGAGCGAAACCTCGTGGCCGTGGCCCTCGCGGGGAAACGTCTGCACGAAGCCGTCGGGGGCGATCTCGCGGATGATGTGCCTGCCAGGGCTGAGCCCTTCGAGCCAATACATGCCGGCTTCGTCAAAGCCGGTAAGCGGATTGTCCTGCATCGAAACGGCGCTTGGCTCGCCATCGTCGAACTGGCCGTTGTGATTCAGATCCGAATAGATCGTCACGCCCGGCAGCCCCGACTCGCCGTTGTCCTGCTGGCCGTTCGCATTTTCATCGAGCCACTTAACGCCGTGAACCGAGCTGGGATCGCGATCGATCAATCGGTTACCGAAGTTGATGCCGCGGGCGGCGTCGCCCGCTTCTAAAAACACGAGATGGGCGCCGCCACGCGATTCGCCATTGATCTGCACGGAGATTTCGCCGATCACGGCGTGGCCGAATTTGGTGTCGATGAACTGCAAGTCGAACATGTGCGGCCGGCCGTCGCCGACCATGCTCACCGAAAACGACGACGTGTCGCCGCCGCAGCCGTTCAGCACGATGCCGGTGTGGTTCGTGAAATTCACGTCGGGATCGGTCGCGACCACGTCGACGTCGTAGGGTCGAAAGCACAAGGGATGAATCGTTAGCGAGACGCGCGTCTCAAACCGATCGCCGGCTTCCAGGTCGACGTCGATCTGCTCCGGGTTTACCGTGAAAAACTCGTCCCCGGGAAGGCCATCGGGATGGTCGGCCGGCCCCACGAGCAAACGGGGAAACGTCTGCTCGAATCCGTCCGGCACCACTTCGCGGATGACGTGTTGCCCGGGCCTGAGGTTTTCCAGCCAATACGCGCCCGCCTCGTCGACGGCGGTGTTCGGGTCGTCCTCCATGCTAACGGCGCTCGGCTCGCCGCCGTCGAGATGGCCGTTGAGGTTCAGGTCCGAATAGATCGTCACGCCGGCCAATCCCGGCTCGCCGTCGTCGTGCCGGCCGTTTCCGTTCAGGTCGTTCCACTTGCGGCCGTGAATCGATCCGGTTTCGGTCACCGCGCGGCGATTGCCAAAGTTCAGGCCGTCGACCACGTCGCCGTCTTCCAGCTTGACCTGGTGAACGCCGTCGCTAGGAAACGTCTGCTCCCAGCCCCGCGGCAACACTTCGGCCACCGTGTAAAGGCCGGCCTCCAGACGCCGAAAGACATACCGCCCGCCGTCGCCGGTCGTCGTCGATCGCTCGGTTCTTGGATCGAAGTGGCCGTCTTCGTTGGCATCGAGATAGATCGCCACGCCGGCCAGCCCATGCTCGTCGGCGCCGCGCTGGCCGTCGCCGTCGGCATCAAGCCATTTAACGCCCGCGATCGCTCCATCCGCCGCCAACAGCCGCCGTGGTTCGAGCGGCTCGACCGCCAGGCGTCTGCGGCCCAGAGCCGCCGCACGTTGATTTCGTTGACTCCGGCGACCGACGCGACGCTTCGTGGGCAGCAGCATAGTTCCTCTCCCTTGCGATGGACTCTGTAGGCATCTCCGACGGCGATAAAAACCTGTAGGAGGCGTCTCCGACGGCGATAAAAACCTGTAGGCGATAAATCACCGAAGATCGCCGACCCGGTGGCCTCCTACCATTCAACTCGCTGTGGATTTCGTTCCGTTTGAAAAGTGGCCCCCGTCTGGCGGTTAATTATCACCGCAAATGGCAATTTGTGCAAAGGTCTGGTCGGCCCGTTGGCAGAAAAAAACGGAAAATTCCCGTAGGCCGCCGGCCTGTCGCGGCGGCGCCCGCCTAATATCACCCTCAACCGCTGGCCTTCCGGCCAGGGCTACTTGGTCGGTCTCGATCGCACGTCTCGCGCCAGGGGTAAATGAGGCGATCTACGTTCCTTAATGAAACAATGAAGCTGAAATTCAGTCGGCTCCCAACGTGCCGTGAGAAATTCAGGCCGCCTTCTCGGCATTGCGTTGGGCGAGCGAGTGGACGTGCTTCTTGATTAAGTTCAAGAGCTGGGTGCGGTCGCGGTGATCGGGTTCCAAATCGAGCACCATCCGCCATTGCTGGACCGCTTCGCCGTAGGCTTTGTCCTCTTCCAAGGCGTTGCCTAACTTCATGTGCAACGAGGCCATCTGAGGGCTCTCTTTGACTGCCAGCTTGAGGAACTCGATATACTTGTCGAGCTTTCCCAACTGGTTGTATTTCTCTGCAACCACACGGTAGGCGTCGACCAGCGCCGACGAATAAGTCGGCTTGTCCAGTTCGATCGCTTTTCGCAGGTGGGCCAGATACTCGTCGAACTTCGCCAGCCCCAAGGCACTTTCGGCGAAATAGTAATGGTACAAGGCACGGTCTTCTTTCGGCTGCTTGACGACCGCTTGCTCAAGCGCTTCGTAAAAATCATAGGCTGGTTGATAGCGACGAGCGCTGAGGTAGGTGTTGGCGCGGAGCATGCGGATGTCGATCGGCGGAGTGTTGCTGTCGTCGATGGCCTTGGCAATCTGATAGATCGCGGAGGTCGTCGGGGCGACTCGGAAGACGTCCTTTTTGCCCGGCACGCGCTCGATCAAGTAGAAACGACCGCTGATCGTTCCCGGCGATCCGCCCGAGGCCGTTACGACTTCGACCTTGCCGAAGTAGTTTCGTAGATTGAAGTAGCCGGAGGCGAGCTTGTAGTGCAGCACGGGACTCTCGAGTCCCAATCGCAGGGCCGCTTCGTAGGAGCTGACGGCCCGGGCGTAACGATTCTTGGCCAAGTGGATGTTGCCGAGTTGATAGTGATCCAGCGCGCTCTTGCCGTTCAGCTGGATCGCCTTTTGGTAATACTTGGCGGCCTTGGTAAAGTCGTCCAGGTGATAAGCTGCTTCGCCCAGCATGTGATAGGTAGAGTAGTCGTGACGATATTTTAGCAGCGGTTCGAGAACCTCGACGATTTCCTTCCAGCGTTGCTGAGCGTGGTGAATCTCGGCCAGCAGTTGGCCCGCTTCGACGTGGTCGGGCGATTCTTTGAGAATCTGTTTGAGAAGTTTTTCGGAAGCTTCGGACTTGCCGTCGTAGCGGTAAGCACGAGCCAGGTTCAATCGATAGGTGGTCTTCTGTCCGTTGTTGTCCGCAGCGATGGCTTTCTGGAACAGCTCGATGGCTTGTTTCGAGTCGCCCTGGAACAACGCATCGCGGCCCTTTTGGAACGACGTGGCGGCCGCTGGCTTTGCGGCGGCTTTCGGCTTTTCCGCGACGTTCTTATCGGCCGGCACGGGCTTATCGGCCGGCACGGGTTCGTTGGCGAAAAGCGAAGTGGCCAGGAGCATGGCGGCGAGGGCGATGCTGAGGTGTCGAAGGTTCATGGGAAAGTCTCCGGTCAGGTGGTTTCCGTCAGGCGGAATTCGTTTGGTCGTGATGGTTCAAAACCGCGAAAGCGGGCGTCCGTGTGGTATTACAGCCGATAGGTCTTGATCCAGTTGATCTGTTGTTTGGCCTGCCTGATTTGCGGGCCCTGGGGAAAGTTGTTCAGGTAGTTGGTGTAGGCGTCCATGGCCTCGACCCACTTGCCCAAGTGCTCGTAGTTCTCGGCGATGGCCGCTTGGGCCGTGCTGGCCTTGTCGCTGCGGCGATAGTTTCTCAGGAAGGCCTTGTAGGCCTCGATGGCCTTGGCGTGTGCGGTGTGCTTCTCGTGGTATTGGGCGATCTTCCAACTGGCGTCTTCGGCGACGGCCGTGCCGCTGAATTGTTTGACGATCTCGAGCCATGTCTCCATCGCCCGATCGGCGTCCTTGAGCCGCTGGTCGTAGATCACGGCCATTCGCAACAAGGCGTCGTCGGCCTTGTCACCCGAGACGATCGACGCGGCCCGGCGGAACGAGGCAACCGCTTTGCGAAGCGCGGCGTTCACCTTGTCCTGGCGGTCGGCCAATTGCGCGGCGGTCACCGCCTGGGCCTCCTGATAAGCCCAACGGGAGATTACCTCGGCGTTGACCTGATCGTAGGCCTTGTTGAGGGCTGCGTTGGTGGCGAACTGTGCGTCGGCCTCGTCGTCCTTGCCTTGACGCCGGAGGTCGTCCAACCGGGACTGGTTTCGCCCTCGTGATTCCAGGCGGAGGCTCTGAGAAAGTCGATAGGCCTGTTTCTGTACCAGGTCGTTCGCATATTTGGCCGAGGTATCGCGTGTGACCGAGGCAAATCGCTGGGCTTCGTTCTCGTAGCTCTGGCCGACCATGAACAGCGCGTCGTCGGCCAGCGGGCTGCTGGGGTAGTCTTTGGCGGTGGCCAGCAATGCTTTGCGAGCGTTTTCGGTGTCGCCCAGCGCCAGGTACGTTACGCCGACCTGATACAGCGCGTCGTCCGCCAAATGGCTCTTGGGCCAATTGGTGGCCACTTTGCGATATTCAATGATGGACTTCACGGGATTCGAAAGCTGCTCGCGAACAATCTGGGCAATTTGGTATTGTGCGTCGAATGACTTTCGTTGGCCTTCTTCGTCCACCACGTTTTGATAGCGGGCCAGGGTCTTGAGGATCTCGATCCGTTGCGTGCCGGTTGCCGCTTGCACGTCTTTCGGATAGGCGGCAACAAACTTGCGGTAGTTGTCGATGGCGTCGCGCCAACGGCTGAGGTTGATCGTACACTCGGCAATCGACCAGCGAGCCTGCTTGACCCATTGGCAGGTCGCATATTCGGTGATCACGCGATCGTACGAGGCGATGGCGTCTTCCCAGACTTCGTTCGTCTGGTGGATCTGGCCGATCATGGTCAACGCCTGCCCGGCCTGGGGATGTTGCGGAAAGCTATCGACGAACGTCTCCAGCACGTGCAGCGCCTCGACCCAGCGTTTTTGAGTCATCAAGGTGGTGGTGATGTTGTAGATCGCGGTCTGCATCGCCTGGTCGTTGCCGCCGCGGGTGAAGTTCAGTTCCAGATAGGCCTCGACGGCCTTGAGCGGCTGGTTGCGCGACTGATACGTCTGAGCGATGAGCAGCGCGGCCTGTTGCCCCTGCGGTTGCAACGGGTAATTGATCGAAAGCAGGTTCCAGACGGTAATCGCTTCGTCATGGTACTTGCGCCCGGCTAATTCGCTGGCGATGCTGGCCAGCATCTGCGGAACCGTGCCGATCTTCGGATGATCGTGATAGCGTTCGGCCACCTGCATCAATTCGTTGGCCGAGCGGACAAACTGGCCGCGAGCCAGCGTGGGGCTAAGCGTTGCGACCACCCGGGCCTGGGTGAGGAAACTGCTGGCGATGTCCCATTGCGCTTGATGGCGCAGCGCGTCGTCGTCGGTAAAGTCCGCCACGATGCTGGCCAGTTCGCTGCGCGCCCGGGTGAACCGTTCGTTTACGGTGTCGAGCATTTTCTGTTTCGAGCCGTTCTTCTCGACACCCTGCGCCGCCCATGCCAGGTAGTCACGAGCGATTTCCTGTCGGATCTTGGGCAGTTCGCGATCGTCTTTGTTGTCGGCCAGGAAGCGTGCGGCCAGTTTGGCCGATCGCTCCCATTTGCTTAGCGAACGCCAGTGACTGACCAACACCGCAATTTCGGCGCGGGCCTGTTCAGCGATCGGCGTGGTCGGATAGCGCGTCCGCAGGGCTTGAAGCAGCGCGTATGCGGCGTCAAGCAGACCGTCTTGTCGCGCCAACTCTGCTTCGGTCAGGACGGTCGCGGACGATTGCTTGTGGGAGCTGAGTTGCTTGTTTGAGCTGAATTGGAATTGGATGGCTCGATCGTGCATTTGCGCGAGCCGCGTCGCCAGCGCTCCCTGACGCTGTTGCACGGCGGCGATCAGTTGGGCACTGCGCTTGGCGTCGGCCAACTCCGCGGCGTCTGGCACTGGTGGTTTTGCGACCGGGTCGGCGGGTGCCGTGTCATCTGCCGGAGTTTTGGCGGCGGCTGTCTCGCGGCCAGATTTCCCGCTAGGTAGTTTCTCAGTTTCTGCTTTAATGGATGACTTCGACTCATCCGATTGGCTTGCGAAAGGATTGGCGAACGGGTCATCGAGCTTGCCGAAACCACCACCACCTCCAAACAGATATCCTCCATCGACGCCGGCGATTTGACTTCCCTCGCCGCCTCTGTCACCGCGACCACCGCCCGGTCGGCCGGGCTGCGAGATCGCCGCGAGGATCTTTTCCGCGTGCTCCGGCATGACTTTGCCGACCTGGCACATGGCCTGGGCAAATTCAATTCGCTCCGGATGTTGCAGCGGCAGCTTTTGGGCCAGGAACCCCTTATAGACCGCGTCGGCCACGTCCCATGCGCCCGTCTTTGCGTATTGCAGCCCGATGGCCAGCGTTTGGCTGATGGCCGTGGTCACGAGCGGGCCATTGGGATACTTCTCGATCACGGTCTGGTAGGCGGCGATCGCCCGGACAAACTCGTCGCTGATCGCCTTGGGCGGCAACGCGCCGGCGGGTTGTTTTTCGAGTTTCTTCTTCAAGGCCCGCGAAGCGTCATGATGTAATGCCGTGGCGGCGGCCAGCGCGGCACGTTCGGCGGTTGTGACCTGACCGACTTCGGCTTGCCCGAGCCGCTTCACCGTGGCGGCAAACACTTCAAGATCTCGATACACCGCAGCGGCAAGCCGTCCTCGCTCGTGGCTGGCGAACAGTTGGCCGATGCCAAAGAGTTGCTCCACGGCCGGTTGCGTCAACGGATCGGAAGGATACTTGGTGATGAACTGTTTGTAGGCCGTTTGCGCGGCCACAAAGGCCGGGCTTAACGTGATCTTTTCGCGACCACGGAAACCGCTCAGCAGCCTGGTGAGTTCGCGCCGGGCCAAGTGCAATCGGAGGCCCGCTCGCTGATACTGGGCATACTTGTCGGCGGTGCTGACGGCTTTTTCTGCCTTGATGTCGATCGCTTTCTGGGCCACGTCGAACATTTCGAGCGTGCGGTAATGAGCCACGACCCGGTCGCCAATCGCCCGCACGGAAGCCAGCCGTGGATCGTCGTCGGAGAGGCCACGCTGCATTTCGTACAGCCGCAGCAAGGTCTTGGCCAGTTGCGGGTCGAGCACGGCTTTCACCTCGAATCCCTTGGCCAACGCTCGCGCGTCGCGCTGCGTGATCTGCCGGACGCTAAGCTCGCCCGTTGCCAACTCGACGCTGAATTGCTGTTTCGCCGGCAGGCCCTTCTTAAGCGCCGCATAGGCCGTTTCGGCGACGCCGAAATGTCCGCCTGCCAGGTGTTGTGCGATGGCCGCTTCGAGTTTGCCGACGGCCACGGCGGCCTGCGACGGTCGTGCGGTGACCAGTGCGGTGAGCGTTTCGATCAATTGCTTCTGCGGGGCGCTGAGCTCTCCGTTGGCATCGCCCAGGCCGGCTTGGGCGTTGCGGCTGAAGACTCGCTTGGCGAGCGCCGTCAGCAGGTCGGCGCGCCGCAGGGTTGCCTTGACCCAGACGTCCTCGCCTTTGGGAAGCACCGCCAAGAGTTTTTCGTGCGCGGCAATCGCGAGGCGGTCGGCCGTCGGCTGCGGGAGTGCGGCCAGGCGGACGATGATGCCGTCAATCATAGTGCGGGCCGCTGTGATCGCTTTCGTGTCGCTGCCGTCCGCGACGACCGCCAGCGCGATCTCCAGTGCCCAGGCTTGCGTCGGCTTCGTGGAAGCTGGCTGGGCGGGCCAAGAGAGTCGGCTCGAAAGTGCGTTGACTTGGCCAGCCAACGCCGCTTGATTCTTCCAGGTCTGCGAGGCGGGCACGAGCTTGTTGATCTGCGCGTAAGTCGTCAACACGGCTTTCAATTCGGCAGGCAGCGGGCCCACGACGATCCGCTGCTCCGTTGCGTCCGCGGTGAGTTTTTGGATCGCCACCCGCGATTGAACGGTGGCTAGTCCATGCAATGCCGCAGCGCGGCTGGTCACGGGCAAATCGATCGCCAGCAGCTTGGTGTAGGCCTCGTTTGCGGCAGCCAAAGCCCCGGTCGCGACGTAGCGGTTCTGAAAGTGCGAGGCGAGGCGCGTGGTGAGGGTCAGCGCTTCGGTCACGGTTTTCGTTTCGCCGAAGATCTCCGCGGCCACCTCGATTGCGGCCACGTCGGTCGCCGCCAGTGCCGAGGCTTTCGTGGGTGCCTTTTGGCGCAACGTCGCGGCCAGATACCAATCGAGCAGTGCCTGACGAGCCGCGACGAGCTGTGGATGGTCGGAGTGGCCCTTGATCCAGGCGACCAGTGCCTCGGACCGATCGACGTTCTGGGCCAACTTGGCGACGATCTCGAGGTACTCGGCGGCGGCGACTTGAACGTCGAGACGCTTTCGGAAAGCAACGACCAGCCGCGCGCCCGAGGGCATGAGTCGGATCGCTTCCAACGCCTTCAAGCCGGCCTCTGCCGCGTCAAAGGCTTGGTGGGCCGAGTAGTGGGTCTCGATATGTTTGATGATCGACGCAGTCAAGGCATCGGCATCGGCGGCGGTGGTCATGGCCGCATAGGCCGTTGCCGCGGCCGCCAGCGCTTTGCTGTCGTCATCGCTCAGCTTGTCCTCGGGCTTCACGGCCGGGCCATGTGCGGTGTCGCTCAAGAGTTGTTGAATCGCCAGGACCAATTCCCCTTGGGCGCGAGATTGTTGTGCGTGGCCTTTGTGCTTCGCGATCCACGCCAGGACCGCGTCGACCTTGGCGGTACGTTGACGCAGGCGAAAGGCGATCAGTTCAATCTCGGCAGCGGGCCCCAGCGGAGACTCGGCCTGCTCTTTGGCAAGAGTTTCGAGCAGCGCCAGTCCCGAGGCAAGCGAATCACCGCCCGTGGCGACACGAGCGCGGGCCAACAGCAGTTGGACCTTGGCTGCCTTGTGCTTCTCGGGAAACCGAACGGCCAACTCGCCTAACGTGCGCAGCGCCGACTCCGGTGCTTGCGTGCCCAGATAGTACCGGGCCGACAACTCCAGCAGCCGCAATCGCTGGTCGTCGGAGAGGTTCTTCGATCGGACCTTGGCAAGTTCAAGCGACGCCGGCTGGTAGATCCGATCCTTCAGCAGCCCGGCAACGACCGCCAGCCGCGTGTCGACGTCGAGCGCCTGACCGCTGAGGACCTCGATCATTCGCAGGGCGTAGGCCTGTTTGGGCGCCAATTGCAGTGTGGCGCGCCAGGCCGCCATGGCCTGGTTCAACTCGCCGAGTTGATAGTGGGCCTTGCCGAGCAGCAAGCGGATATCGGGGTTCTTGGCGTCGGTCTGCGAGGCGCTGACGAGCAAGTCGCGTGCTTTGGCAAATTGACCGGCGTCGAAGGCGGTCCGTGCGGCGCCGAGGGCTTTTTCCGCGTCGGACTGCCCGAGTGCTGGTGAGGCACTGGCGACCAGCAGACAAGCAGCAATCAGGGCCACTTGACAGTTTCGAGATAGCGACATGATGGCAATTCCCTCGTTGATTTCCGGCCGACTGCGCGGCCTTGAGTCATTGGAAGCAGACTTCCCCGTGCATTGGACGAGGAAGCGGGCATATAGTTCCGGTTATTGGCTGGAATTGGGCACAAATCTGCGTCCCGCTCGCCGCCGACCACAGAAGATCATGCTAATGCACGCAGGCACTCTGTGGTGTAACGGTGTTGTAACTTGCCGTTAAATGTTCCGTTGAACCATCCGGGAATCTGTTGGAATCGATCGGATCGGGCAAGTGATCGGCTTGCGGCTGGTGATCGACAGACCCGAAGGCAAGAAAGGCAGGTGAGACAGTGGCATCGGTATTCAAGCGTGGCGGCAAGAGCAACCGCGGCGGGTCGTACTATGTGACTTGGTACGATCACACGAACTGATCCCTTTCTCTCCTTTGCGATCTTCGCGTCCTTCTGTTCAAATCGAACGAAGGACGCGGAGATTGCAAAGGGCCGATAAGCCAACCACGTCAGCTTGGCCGACAAGATGAAAGAGGCGGCCGATGAGGTTTCCGTGTCTGAGTTCTTGAGAGCGACGAGACGCTAGCTTGACGCATCCTTGGCGTCGGCAGCCAGTTGGTCAAAATGCCGAACAGTGAAGTCTTTCATCTTCGTTCGTCGCATGGCCTTCGCCGTTCGTCCAAGCGCGTCAGCAATTGCGGTCCGCTCGCCCATATCAAATCGTCGCTCAAGGACGGGTGCCTGTGAAATTGCCTGCGCGTCGGATTCGTCGGCGCATCCCAGGTAATCACCTTCCCCGCTGTCCCGCCTCAACATTACCTGCCACTTGTCATTGCATCGCCGAGTGGCAAACGGCGACGGCGCTTCTGGCATGATCGTACCCACCCTTCCGTTGAGTGTTTATTGAGTGTTGGGCCAGCAAGCCCAGAAGCGAATCGACGTAAGTCGTTTCATAGCAAGTGCCCCCCGAAGGACTCGAACCTTCAACCCTCTGATTAAGAGTCAGATGCTCTGCCAGTTGAGCTAGGGGGGCTAAGTGTAAATATCAAACCAGGTTACGAGAAGTAAATTGATCCGGATATGGCAAGATTGACACCTCTAGTGACACCCGCCGGGTTGACCCGAGCGGGTGTCGCAACATCACCTCGGTTCTTAAACGAAGGGCGACAGCACGCACCAATCTATCAAGAAACGTCCGCAAGACAAGCCCGCCAAGCCCTATCGAGAGCTTCCGCGCTTCCCGCACGCGACGGGCCGCTGACCCTCACCAACCCCTGGAGACAACCACCCCCAGCCACTACCGTCAATGTTCCATTTCGAGCGAGTCGCCGGCCAGTTGCTCTCGGATTTCTCCAAAACCAGGCCGAAACAATGCTGGTTGGGCGCCTTCGCTCAGATCGTCGAGCCGGCTACCGGGGAACTCGTGACGTGAATCCCGCCGGTTGACGTCGCTGGCGCCGAACGGGCGCCACGGTTCATCGGCTTAGTATCGGGCGTAGCGACTCTTTTTGAGGGCGTTTATTCACCAACGGTGGCATTTCCGGCCCCAAGACGATAGAATAACCCTTCGGGGGCGATCGATGGTCATCGCACATTGGGACATGGGTCATTCCGAATTCTCCCTTCCACTCCTCCAAATTTGAAAGCCCGTCATGCCTCGTCGGAAACATCGTCGCCGCGATTCCCGCCACAGCCGCTTGGCTTTGGAGCCACTGGAGGATCGCCGGCTGTTGGCAGTCGCCAGCTTCCAAGATGGCGTGTTTCCATCAGCAGATTATTCCGGCACGCGCGACGCGCCGATTTTTGCCTCGGATGCCGACGTGAACTTCGGCGACGCAGTGACGCTGCGGGCCGACGCCGAACAAAGTTCGACGGGCGAGCCGGTCTGGTCGCTGATCAAGTGGGATCTGTCGAGCATCCCGGCGGGCGCAACGGTCGACGAGGTTTCGCTCAGCGTCAACGTCACCAACATCACCGCCGCCCCCGGCTTTCATCTGTTCGAGGTCAAGACGCCCTGGCTCGAATCGGAAGTCACCTGGAACGGCCCCGATGCCGACGGCACCTGGGAAGACCCCGGCCTGGGCAACCCCATCGACGCCGGCGACGTGATCCTCGGCACGCTGCCGGGCACGGCGTTGGGGCCGCTCACGATCTCACTCACGGTCGAAGGCCTCGATCTCGTCCAGCGTTGGGTCAACGACCCGAGCACCAACCACGGCTTCCTGCTGGCCAACGCCGACAACACCAACAGCGAGCGTTTCGATTCCCGCGAAGGTGATGCTCCGGAAGACCGCCCGAAGCTGTCCATCGACTTCGACTTTGTCGACGTCGATCCGCCGGTGGCCACGCTCACCTTCCCGGAAGACAACGGCCCGGACGATCGAGACGACGACTTGGGCGAAGTTCGCGTCGGCCTGCGCGATCGCGTCGAAATCCAACTGAGCGATTATTCGCTCGACGACGCGACCGTCACGGCCGAGACCGTCACGGTCACTAGGGACGGCGAGCCCTTCGCCGACGTTGCCTTCTCCTTCGACGCGGAAACTGATCTGATTACGCTCGCGTCGGCGGTCGCCCCGTTCCCCGCCGGCGATTATCTCATCACCCTCAACGGCGGCGACTCGAAGATCGCCGACACCACCGGCAACCAACTGCCCCGCACGGTCTTCACCGTCCAGTTCGACGAAACTCTGCCGACCGACCCCATCGCCCGCGACGACAGCTACGAGACCGACGAAGACACGCCGCTGATCGTTGACGCGGAGAGCGGCGTGCTGGCGAACGATTTCGACGGAAATAATCCGCAAATGACGGTGATCCTGGTGCAAGCCCCGCAGCATGGCACGATCGACTTCCGTGAGGACGGCTCGTTCACTTACGCGCCGGAGACGAATTATTTCGGACCGGATGAGTTTACATATCAGATTAGCGCGCCGCTGTACGATTCAAGTCTGGCGAGCGTTGCACTGGACGTGGTCAGCATCGCCGATGTGCCTATCGCGATGGACGACTCCTTCGCCGTCTTGGTCGGTGCTCAACTCGACGTGGCCATGCCGGGGATATTGGCGAATGACTCCGATGGCGATGGAGATGAGCTTACCGCCGTGCTGCTGACTTCGCCGGAAAACGGGGCGTTGACGCTTTCCGCAGACGGATCGTTCCAATATATGCCGAATCCGTTGTTTGTCGGCGTCGATGAGTTTTCCTACGCGGCTGCCGACGCCCAGACGCAGACGCCGGCGAGGGTGGTCATCTCGGTCCACCCGCCCGGCAGCATCCGTGGAACGGTCTGGAACGATCTGAGTCGAGACGGCTCCATGGATGCCGACGAACCAGGACAGGTCGGTTGGACCGTGTACTTCGACTTGAACCGCAATGGTCTGCTCGACGCCGGCGAACCCAATGCGATCAGCGAGGCGGATGGAAGCTACGAAATAGTCGATCTGCTGCCGGACACTTATGCGCTGGCGGTCGAGCTTCAAGAGGGCTGGGAACGATCGCTGCCCGCTGCTGGGCCCGGCGATCCGTTTCACACCGTGGTGGTCGAATCGGGCGAAGAGAAAACGGGCTTCGATTTCGGAACCTACTTGATTGCCGCGCCGTTTGCGGCAGACGATCAATACGAGATGGTGGAGGGCAATTCGCTCATCGCTGACGTAACCAACGGCGTCTTGAGCAACGATCTGAACATCGGCGCGGCGAGCACTGTGATGCTCGTTGAACCGCCCCAGTCCGGTTTTGTTATTTTGAGCGATGACGGCACGTTTCAATACAGTCCGCCGCCACGATTCATCGGGACGACGACCTTCCGTTATCGATTCGGCAACGGCGAGGTCAACTCGAATACGGCGACCGTGACGATCGACGTGCTGCCCTTCGTCAATTCGCCGCCGGCCGTGCTGAACGATTCTTACGCGACGGTCGAAAACGTCCCATTGGTCGTTGCAGCCAACGACGGCGTATTGGCCAACGACAGTGACGCGGACGGCCATCCGCTGGCCGCCCTGAAAGTCAGCAGCCCGGCCAACGGAACGCTGACGCTCAGCATCGACGGCTCATTTTCGTATTCGCCGCGCCGCGGCTTCAGCGGCATCGACAGCTTTACCTACCGAGCCAGCGACGGCCTCGACGCGTCGGAATTGGCCACCGTGACCATCGAAGTGATCGACGCGATTATAGAACCCATTGCCGAGGACGACAGCTACGAGGTCGGGATCGGTCGCACGTTGGAGGTCGGCGCCGCGGGCGTGCTACTCAACGACGTGGACCCCGACGACGACCTAATGTGGGCGTCGCTGATCCAACGTCCGAAGCACGGCGAGCTGTCTCTCGGCGCCGACGGCTCCTTCGTCTACACGCCCGATCCCGGCTTCGTGGGCACCGACGGTTTTATTTACCGCGTGGAAGATGAAGATGTCGGCCCGCCGGATTATGAGTTTGTATCGTTGGGTGACGTCGACGCCGCGATTATCGAGATGGCTGCCTATGACGGCGACCTCTATTTCACCGTGCGAAGTGGCCGGTTCTTTGATCTTGGTAGCACTGGCAAAGAGTTGTGGGTCAGCGACGGAACCGCGGCCGGAACTCGATTGTTAATCGATCTCAATCCGGGCCCGGGCAACGGTGCCAGCTTGGAAGAAATTGCCGTATTCAACGACGAGCTGTACTTCGGTGGCTATGACGGAACGACAGGAGGACTCTTTAAGACCGATGGAACCGCTGAAGGGACCGTGGCGATCGTGGTCACCGTTTCAGGTCTTAATGGTATGGTCGAGTTCAACGACGAACTGTATTTCTATGCGTGGGCCTCAGGAGGAAATGCCCTCTACAAGACGGACGGAACGACCTCCGGAACCGTGCTGGTCCGTGCCATGCCTGGAGAACCCGGAGTTACTCAGGCGTCCCTTCGCGAGCGCTCGGCGATTGTAAACGGCGAATTGTACTTCTCTGGATACGACGAGAATTTCGGCGCGGAACTCTGGAAAACCGACGGCACGACGCAGGGGACGCGGCGCGTAACCGACATCTATCCCGGCAGCCGATCGTCTCGCCCGATGGATTTCTTCGTCTACAATGACCACCTCTTCTTCTCCGCCGACAGTGGCGGGTTCGGCGTCGGAAACGGCCGCGAAACCTGGAAAACCGACGGCACGACAATTGAATTGGCCCGGAACATCGCTGGAGACAATTTCAATGGTCGGTTCGGCGAAATGACGGAGTACAAGGGCGATTTGTACTTCGTGGCTTCCAAACTTAGCGGCCCCGATTCAGGCGGATTCGATCTCTGGAAAACGGACGAGTCGTTGGATGGCGCGACGCTGGTCGCTGACATCCTCCCCGGGATCGATAGTACCGCGCCGACCAAGCTACACGTAGCCAATGACCTGCTGCTGTTCATTGCCGCCGATAGCGTTGGCGGAGGGGAAGTCTGGAGGACCGACGGAACGGCCGACGGAACGCGGCGTCTTACCCATGTTGCTCTGCAGGATGCCAGGATCGGCATCTATCCCAGTTTCGTCTTCAACGACGAGTATTATTTTTTTGTTCGCCCGAGTACGGGTTCCGATCAGCTCTGGAGAACAGATGGCGGTTCACTCAGGCGGGTTCCCGGTCGCTATAACTATCGAGATTTGTTCGTGGCGATTGACCAGGAACTCTACATTCAAATTTACGATTCGGGTAGGAATTCGTTCTGGCGGATGACGCCCACGGGATCGACCGTCGCCACCGTGACGATTGACGTCGTGTCGCTGGACAACAACCCGCCGGTGGCCGTGGACGATGACTTCGCCGCGACAGAGGACACGCCTCTTATAGTCGACATTGCATCGGGACTGCTGGCCAACGATTTTGATCCAGAGGGCGATGTGATTCAGGTGGATCTCAACGAACCTCCGACGCACGGCGTCCTCGTGCTTCATGCCGATGGATCCTTCACTTATACGCCCGAAACAGACTTTTTCGGAGCGGACCGCTTCACCTATCGGACCACCGATGGAGAACTGGTTTCCAATGCAGCGACCGTCACGATCAGAGTCGGTTCTGTCAACGACGCGCCGATCGCCATGGACGATGAATACCAGATGATCACCGATCATCAATCGTATCCAATCGAGTTTCGCGGGCTGGGCGTCAACCGACAAGCGGGTGCGGTTTCCAGCGACGGCCTAACGGTCGTGGGAAGAACCGTTGACGGCAGTGCGTTTCGGTGGACGCGACCGCACGGCGCGGGAGATTTGCGCGGTGCGAGCGCATCTATGAAGAGCGCGCTCGACGTGTCGGCCGGCGGGGAAGTGATTGTGGGATATGGCAATATCGCTGAAAAGAGATGGTGGAACACCGTGCGCTGGACGTCGGAGGACGGCGCTGCGCACCTCGGCACCTTGCGAACCGACCCAGAGGCCAGATGGGACGGCACAGCCTTCGCGGTCAGCGACGATGGCTCCTCGATCGTCGGATATTCGCTTTCAGACGACGCGCCCAGTCGAGGCGAGGCGTTCATTTGGACCGAAGCAGGAGGGATGGTCGGTTTGGGGGACTTCCCCGGCGTGACGCGTATTGGAAGTCGCGCTACCGACGTTACTCCCAACGGACTGGTCGTCGTCGGCGACGCAGGCACGAACTCCCAAGCATTCCGCTGGACAGTCGAGGGGGGAATGGAGAGGCTTGGTGGCGACAGCCCATACAGGAATCGGGCAAACGCGGTTTCTGACGACGGTGGTGTGGTTGTGGGTTGGACCAGTACCGCGATCGGAACGGAAGCGTTTCGCTGGACGGAAGAAACGGGCATGGTCAGACTCGGTGATCTCCCCGGCGGAGACTCTTTCAGCATCGCGAACGCCGTTTCCGGGGACGGTTCTGTTGTCGTTGGAAGGAGCCTTCCCAGCCCGATTATGGAGGCCTTCATCTGGGATGCCTCCCGCGGGATGCGTCCGCTCAAGCAAGTGCTTGAATCGGAATACGATATGGATCTGTCTGGCTGGATTCTCACGGAAGCAAACGCGATTTCATCCGACGGTACGGTGATCGTCGGCGAGGGCATCAATCCCGATGGGAAAGATGAGGGTTGGATCGTCAGACTTGCCGAAGCGCCCGTGCCGATCAATTCGCTCCTCACGGACGTCGACAACGGTGTCACCGCCAACGACATCGATGTTGATGGCGATGTCAAAAGGATGTCGTTGCAGCTCGTCGCCCCTCCGCAACACGGCACCGTCATTCCGCTCGGCTCGTTCGGCTCGTTTGTCTACACGCCGGACGAAGGTTTTGGGGGGATCGATCAATTCACGTATCGCCTATACGACGGAAAAATGTTCTCAAATGTCGCCACCGTTTCCATCGACGTCGTAAGACTCTCGCCCACGGCCCTTGACGACACTTACGCGGTCTACGAAGACGAACGGCTTGACGTCGGGGCGGGTAGCGGCGTGCTGGCCAACGACTCCGATCAACAGAGCGAATCGCTCAGTGCCACGCTTGTCGCCGCGCCGCAACACGGCACGCTTTCGCTCGACGAGAGCGGTGCGTTTCTTTACTTGCCTGAGATGGGCTTCGTCGGCACCGACAGCTTTCAATACATCGCCGGCGACGGCGAGTTTTCGTCGGACGTTACGACCGTGACGATCACCGTGAACACGCCGATCATTGACATCGTGCTACTGGCGGCGACGTTGCCGACCGCTGGCGATGTGGTCGAGGTGCTTCCCGCCTCGCTCGAACAAGTCACCGCCGGCACGTCCTATTTCGTTGAGATTTGGGTCCAGGACGTCCGCACGGCCGGATCGGGCGTTGTCGGCGGCAGCGTCGATCTGCGATACACAACCACTGCGGCAGACGCGACCGGCCTGTCGCACGGGCAGGCATTTTCGCTCGTGCCGTCGGGCAGCATTGATGACGATGCTGGGTTGGTGGACGATTTTGGCGGGGGAAGCTTCTTGGCGAATGTCGGCGTGGCGCCGCAATGGGCGCGGTTGGGGTACGTCGAGGTGTTGGCGACGGGGGCCGGCCAGGTCACGTTCTCGCTGGATCGTGGCGCGCTTGAGTTTAGTCGGTTTGGAGAGGGGTTTGTGGATTGGAGTCTGGTGAATCTCTCGGACACGGTCACGCTACAGCACGTCGGATTGACGGTGCCGCCTGAGACCATCCGGCTCGAGGCGGTGGTGGTCCGCTCGCCGAGCGAGACAGATGCGGGCGGGGAGATTGCGGCGGTGCCGGGGAGTGTGGGGTTTTTGCATGAGTGGGAGACGTTTTGGGTCGAGGCCTGGGGCAGCACGACGGCGGGGAGTGATGCGGGGATTGCTGGGGCGACGTTTGATTTGGTTTATAACACGGCCGTGGCTACCGCCGCGCGGATTGAATATGGACCGGCGTTTGGCGCGAGTCAGAGCGGGGTGATCGACGATGCGGCGGGCATCGTTAGCGACGTGGGAGCGAGCGCGACCCGCGGGGACGTGGGCGATGATCGGCCGGTGTTACTCGCGCGGGTGTTGTTCGAGCCGACGGTCGGCGATCAGGCGGCGGTCGACGCGGCCGGGCATCGCGTCGGGCCGTACGATCTGGGCATTGAATTGACCAATGTCCGCACGGCCGCCACGACGACCGAAACGGGAGCCGCGCCGCAGACCGAATTGTGGGCGGTGATCTACGACGTCGATGATTCCGACGCGGTGAATTTCGGCGACTTCTCGTTCTTCGCGGCGGCGTTTGAACAGACCGTCGGCGAGGCCGAGCCGCCGCTGGTGTGGTGGGCCGATTTCGACAAAAGCGGACTGGTCGACTTTGGCGATTTTTCGTTCTTCACCGCCAATCTGCTGGCCGATAAAAACAGCGGCGCCGTCACCTTCCCCGATAATTACCCGGAAGCATGGCGGCCCGGCGCGCCCGCGCCCGGCCAAGCGCCCGCGGCAGCAGCGGCCCCGGCCGGCGATCTGGAAGTACAACTCGTGGCCCGCCTGTCGCTCGGCGCCGACGACACGCTAGCGGCTTTGCCCGATTCTCTTGGCGCGGTGAACGACGCGCAGACCTACTTCGTCGAAGTTTGGATTCGCGACGACGCCGCAGGCGCGCCCGGCATCACCGGCGGCCGGGTTGATCTTCAATACACGACGGGCGCCGCCGACGTGCTCTCTGCCACGAGCAGCGATCAGTACAACGTCTTCGTCAGCAGCTCCGTCGACGAGCCGGTCGGCCTGGTGCGCGGCCTGGGCGGCGGAACATTCGACGCCGGCGTTGCTTCCGGCGACCAGTGGGCACGGCTTGGCTACGTGCAACTGACCGCCACGGGCGACGGCCCGATCCGCTTCACGCTTTCGCCCGGCGATCTGCAACTAAGTCGTTTCGGCGAGGGCAACATCCCCTGGGACGAAGTCACGCTCGGCACTCTGTCGCTCAACTCAACGCCCGCGGACTTAACGGGCAATGGGTTTGTCGATTTCCAGGATCTGACGATCTTGCTCGCCCATTGGAACCAGAATGTTTCGGCGGCCGAGGGGAATTTGATCGACGCCGCGAGCACGCCGGTGAATTTTCAGGATCTGACCGTGCTGCTGGCCGCCTGGACCGGGCCGGGCCCGGCTGCTTCGCCGCAAGCAGCCGCTGCTGAGGCGATTGTCCAGCGGGACACTGCGACCAGCGAAAGTCGCGTCGTTAGTGACGTCCACTTCGAGCGACTGGGCCGACGCGACCAGGCATCCTATCGCCGTGACAGACGCTCCGGCGGCCTGTCCTCTCACGATTCACCGCTCCGGCGACTTCAGGCTGCGGCAGTTGACCGGGCAATCGGAGAGGAATTTGCGCCCGAACGTGACATGATCTCCGCACGGCGAAGCCGACGCGGAGGGTGATTGAAAGCCGCCGGTTCGCTTATCTCGACCGTAGTGGTCACCTTGATCGCGGTGTCGGCAATTGGGGCGGTCCGGCTGAACGAATTGCACAAAACGTCATCGGCTGCTGGAGCGCGTTAGCAATGTTCTCGGAGACTGCGGAGGTGGACGGACGGGAGGTTCCGAGGTGTCAGTTTGTTAAAGTGCCTGAGAAACAAGTATGAGCAACAGCGGCGAGCAACAAATCGTGCCCGGCATCTCCATTTCTGCTTCGGGGCAGGCAACGGTTGACCCGTCTTTGGCAGACGTCTTGTTCGATCTGGCCGTCAAGCTCGAAGAGCCGACGAGTCATCCGGTCGATGTGCAGCATGTTTTGGCGGCCGTGGTCTTGGCGGTTCGTAACGGGGATCTTGCTCCAGGCACAAAACTTTCGGCCGAAGATCTGATGTTGGTCGAGGTGCTGGCGCCCCATGTGAAAACCGTATTCGACAAATACGACGGAAGGCTCGGCTTGGACGATTAAAGATGCGCGAAACCCCGGAACAACGATTTACCCACCAGCACTTGCACCTGCTCAGCGTGGCAAGCCTCCCTCGCTCCTGCGGGTGCAGATGTCAGTCCCACGTGTCGTTGGGACTGCAACGAAGTGATCGGCAACTCCTTCAACGTCAAGGTAACCGTTCACCGAATGACAAGCTGACACCGCCTTAAGATAGAGAGCCGGTTAGAAGTTCTCTGCTTCATACGCGTAAACGGTTGTCTCTTGGACAAGTAGAGCGCAGAGCTATTTTGAATCGAGGAACCAAAATGAAGAACTTTCTTGTGGTCACGATCACCTGTTCCGACCGGCCTGGCATCGTCGAGCGGGTGACCGATGTGGTTGTCACGCACGGCGGCAACTGGGAAGAGAGCCGCTTGGCCCGACTGGGCGGTGATTTCGCCGGCATCGTCATGGTCAGCGTACCAGCTGAGCGGGCCGACGAGCTTACGACGGCACTCGCCGCGCTGGCCAATGACGAGATGACCGTCGCGGTCAAAGACACCTCTCCCATTGCCCCGGCCAAGCGCAGCGGGCACGTGCTCTGCTCGCTCCGCCTGGAGGGTGCCGATCATGAAGGCATCGTCCACGACGTGTCGGCCTATCTCGCCAAGCAAGGCATCAACGTAGAGACCATGGAGACCGGCGTGGTGCCCGCGCCGATGACCGCCACTCCATTGTTTCACATGCAGGCGCGGCTTGACGTGCCGCCCTCTCTCACCATCGACGAGCTTCGCGAGAACCTCCTGCTCATCGCCGAACAGCTTGGTGTCAGCATCGACGTCGTGCCCGCGCAAGAGCAGCCGTGAGCGCGAAGGAGCAAGAAAAGTAGGCGAAGCCAAAACCCGAAGGGTCAAAAAAAACTACGCGCTGCCGAAGCCCTACACAATTGAGTTTCCAGCGTCTCGTCCTGCTAAATCTCGGCCTAGAGACGCAATTGTTTATGAACCGACTGAGGCTGCATTGATGAAAAACCCGCTACTCCATTCCTAGCACTTTTTCTTGGTCATCCCGGCAGAGATCGTCATCCTATTTTTTCGGCTTGGGTGGTAACGCGAGTTCCTTTTCGCTCAGCGTTACTGGAGCGCCGCCTTTGGGCACATCAATGTGAGCTGTCCACAGAATCCCATTCACGATCATGCGGCGGAACGCCTCAATCTGAAAGTTGCGGTAATAATGACCCAGCGTCGTCCCAAACGCTCTGCCGCCATCTTTGCGCTCATGCGCCCAGCCCACAACGACATCCTGGCCTTTGGTCGTTACCTGTAACAAGGACTTCGCCTTGACGATCGTCGGGTTCAGATAGAATTCGTCGTGCAATTCGTACTCGGACCAGCCGCGACATATAGGATGTTTGGGAATGAGCTGTTTGAGTGGCGATTTGCCGGTGCTCAGCCCGACGTTGCTTACCCAGGTTCCGCCCATGTAACTCAGCCAGCGATCGCCAAGTCGGTCGAGATTCTTCTTATGCACCGCCGAAGCCCAGTGGATGGTCACTAGGCCCACACCCCTTTTCATTAGAAGGTCTACCTCGTCGCGATGCGGTCCGTCCAGCAAAAGCTCGGCCGCAGGAGTGGTGTAAACGACAATCGTCTTTACGCCTTTGAGCTTGGCCGCGTCCTTGGGCCAGCCATCGGAAACAACGGTCTCAACACCGTCAGTTTGCTGAAGACACTTCGTGAGCATTCTGCACGTGTGCAGGTACATGTGCGTGCCCCACGGATGATCCGGCTGCTTGCCGATCAACAGTATCTTGGTCTTGGCTTTTTCGTCGGCACCCGCAACGCCGGCCAAGAGCCCAAAAAACACAGCCGTCGTCGCGAAATATTTCAGAGACAATTTCATCGTGGACTCCGTTGTTGAGTGATCGTATTTAGTCGGGTCATGATCATCGGTGTTTGGCTCACGCCACCCTCCGCTCAAACAACTTCACCAGCCCGCCGACGCGCGACTTCGCTCTTAATCAATAGCTGGTGCTGGCGAGTCGCCGTCGCGATCCCACATCTGAGCGTATCCATCCAGCAGTTTCAGACTTTCCCAATACGTTGGAATCAGGCGGAAGTTGTAATCCACGAACCTCGCGGCGGCGGACTTTTCGTAGTTATTGAAGGCGTGCAGCGCCGTGCAGACCACGCTGCGTACGATCGGATTCAATTCCTTCATCTGATCGTCGTTCAAGTGCTTACGATGGAAGTCCTACATCGCATTGCGAACGACCATCGCGACGTAGCTTGCCAACTGCTGGTCTTCTTTGACGGGTCTGGGTGGTTTTTTCACGACAAGTCCTCGATACTGGGCCGCTGGCGAAGCTGCCAGTCACCATGAACGACTTCAACCTTGTTCCTTCATGCCCGTATTGTAACGCGGTTGGCCCGGCAGATAATGGTACACAAACCGGCAAGCTGAGAGCGACACTATGCCTGCCCACAAATGGACCTTCAAATCACGTTTCCGCGCGAACGCCTATGGCTGGAAGGGCACTGCGCTGGCATCGAAGCGGCTCAAGGAAGCCGTCTCGGAGATCAAGAAGGTCGCTAAATCCGATCCGGTCGTTGCGGCGGACGGGGCCGTCAGCCTGATGGAGCGAATCTGGTCTGCGCTGCAAGGCATCGACAGCTCGTCCGGTGCGTTGGGCAGCGCCGTGAACCGCACGCTCGATGGGCTGATTCCTTTCGTGATCGAGGCACCCGCCGACACGAAGACCCGCAACAAGTGGCTGGAGCGGCTGTACGAGGCCGTTCAGGAAGACGGCGTCGATTACCTGTCGCCGGTCGAGGACCAGTGGGGAGCCATCTGCGGCGGCGGCGACCTGGCCAACGATTGGGCTGACCGGCTGTTGCCACTGCTCAGGGAATGTTGGTCGA
>JADFKK010000087.1 GCA_022564995.1 Planctomycetota bacterium
GTTCGGCCTGACTCAGTTTCGCGTGGCGACGGCCTTGTGGATGGTGCTGGTCGCCGTGGGGTATCTGCTGATTCTGGCCCGTATTTACGGAAACCGGCCGGTCGGGTTTCTGTTTCGCACGAATATGATCAGCACGGTGCTATTGCTCTCGGCCACCGCCGTGCTGAATATCGACGGGTTCATCGCCGACTGGAATGTGCGGCGTTACGAAGTCGGCAAACGGGTGGCCGTCGACGTCAAATACCTCGCCTCGCTCGAAGCCGGCAGCCTGCCGGCGCTGGCCCGACTCGTCGACGTCGCAAGCCAAAACGGCGATCGGCCCATCGCCGAACACGCCGCCCGGGCGCTCCAGCGCCGGCTTGGCGAAGAACACCTCAAGCTGCAAAGCTGGCAATCGTGGACCTGGCGTCGGGCCGAGTCGGTCCGCCGGGCCGAGGCGATCCGCCAAGCGTCGCCGCCGTCTGCGGCTGATGTCTTGAGGCAAAGCATAGTCTATAATACCGATTGCTGGGGCGACGATTGAAACGGGTCGAGAAAACACTGGCGGCCAAACGGTCGCCGCTCGCCGGAGGGCGTTCGATGAATCGCATTGTCATGCCATTTCTGTCGAGGTTGCTGTTGTTAGCCGGCTTGTTGGCAGCGGCTGGCGTCGCTCAGGCCCGCGAAAAATCGCCGCAGATCACGGTCTTGTCCACGCGCCGCGTTGCGCCGTCGCTGGATGGGGCGGGTCGCTGGTATAACACGGCGGGGCCAATTCGGCTGAAGCAGCTTCGCGGCAAGTTTGTGCTGCTCGATTTCTGGACGCACTGCTGCATCAATTGCCAACACACGCTGCCGGAACTGCAAAAACTCGAACGGGCTTACCGCAACCAGTTGGTCGTGATCGGCGTGCATTCGCCCAAGTTCACCAACGAGCGCGACGACGCCAGCTTGCGCGACGCGATTCTCCGCGAAGAGATCGAACACCCGGTCGTCAACGATGAGCGGCTGGTGCTGTGGCGACGCTACGGCATCAGCGGCTGGCCGTCGCTGCGGATCATCGACCCGCAGGGGTTCTTGATCGGCACGTATTATGGCGAGGCGAAGTTCGAGATGCTCGACGCCTTCTTCAAGCGGCGAGTTCGCTTCTATCGTAGCAAGGGCCTGCTCGACGAAACCCCGCTGCACTTCGACACCGAACGCAAGAAAGAGCAGCCCCGGCCGCTGCGATTTCCCGGCAAGGTGCTGGCCGACGAGGCCGGCGGTCGGCTGTTCATTGCCGACAGCGGCCATAACCGCATCGTGATCGCCACGCTCGACGGCAAGCTGCTGCACGTCGTCGGCAGCGGCGTCGCCGGCCATCGCGACGGCAGCTACACCGAGGCTGCGTTCGATCACCCGCAAGGCATGGCGATTGACGGAGACAAACTGTACGTGGCCGATACCGAAAACCATCGGATTCGCCTGATCGACCTGAAGACCAAACGCGTGACGACGATCGCCGGCAATGGAAAATTCCTGCCGAACACGGCCAGCAGCAAATCCACCGCGCGGGCGACCGCCGCCCGTTTGTCGAGCCCGTGGGCGTTGTCGATTCACGACGGCCAGCTTTACATCGCGATGGCCGGCCGGCACGAGATCTGGAAGATGGCGCTGCCGGCCGGGCGCATCGGCCTGTATGCCGGCAATGGCACCGAAGACATCGTCGACGGAACGCTGCTGCCGCGCAGGCGTTTTCAAAAAGGGTCGGCGTCGTTCGCCCAACCGAGCGCATTGGCCAGCGACGGAAGTTGGCTGTTTGTCGCCGATAGCGAGGGCAGTTCGATCCGGGCGGTTCCGTTCAGGCGCAGCGGGCGCGTGCTAACCGTGATCGGCACGGCCCACCTGAAAGACGAGCGGCTGTTTACTTTTGGTGATCGAGACGGCGGCACGGGCGTTGCGCGATTTCAGCACCCGGTCGGCCTGGTGCATCACCGTGGGCGGTTGTATGTCGCCGACACGTACAATCACAAAATTAAGCGGATCGATTTGAAGAAGCGGCAGGTCGACACCATCGCCGGCACCGGCAAACCGGGTCGAGTCGATGCGCCGGCCCAATTCAACGAACCGGCCGGCCTTAGCGCCGCGGGCGGAAAGCTGTACATCGCCGACACGAACAATCACGCGATTCGGGTGATCGACCTGAGCGGCGAGAATGCCAAGCGAGGGCCGCGCACAACGACGCTCGACATCAAAGGCTTGCAGCCACCGAAGCCTGCGAAGGCCCCGCCCGCGCTGGTGTTTCCCGGCGCAAAGCGGCATTCGTTCGGCACGGCGAAGGTTAAGCCGACAGACGGCGCCGTGCGCATGGCGGTCGAACTGCGACTGCCCGAGGGTTGGAAACTCAATCCGCTGGCCCCGATGAGTTACCTTGTCGAGGTCGACGGTGCCGCCGGCAAGCCGGTCGTGTTGAAGACGCCGACCCGTCAGTTCGAGATCAAGCTACCGGTTGACGGCGATGCAGGCAGCCGGCGGATCAAGGTTTCGCTGACCTACTATTACTGTCAGGCCGGCGCCGGTGCCCTCTGCAAAATCGGCCGCGTCGGTTGGTCGGGCGAGGTGAAATTCTCCGCGGATGCGCCGACCGATCGAATCGAACTCACACACGCGGTCCGCTAATCCCAGATTATTCACGGGTGCCATGGGCAGCTTGCCTGCCCTTGTTGGTTTACGTGTTCGGCCGCGCAAGGGCGGACAAGCCGCCCATGGCACCCTGATTCAGCCGCCCATGGCACCCTGATTCACCTGTCGGCTAATTCCGGCTGCCACCGAACCGCATGACGAGATAGAGCAGCGTCAAGATGGCCGTTAACGTAGCGGCCACGTAGGTCAGCGCGGCCGCGTTGAGCACTTTGTTGACGTGCGTCATGTCTTGCGCGTCGACGATGCCGTGCTCGACCAACTGGCGCTTGGCGCGGAAGCTGGCGTCGAACTCAACCGGCAAGTTGACCAGTTGGAAGACCACGACGCAGGCAAACAAGATGATGCCGACCCAGACGAGCGTTTGCGAAAAGATCGCGCCGAGGATCACCAGAATCATCCCAAAACTACTGCCAAACCCGGCCACCGGCACGGCCGCGTTGCGCAAGACCAGCGGCAGGTAATTCCGCGCGTCTTGAATCGCGTGTCCCGCTTCGTGCGCGGCGATGCCGACCGCGGCCATCGAGCGGCTGTGATACACATCGCGGCTCAGCCGCAAAACTTTCTGTCGCGGGTCGTAATGGTCGCTCAAGTGACCGGGCACTTGCTCGATGGCAACCTGCTGTAAGCCGGCCGAGTCGAGAATGTGGCGTGCCGCCGCCGCTCCGCTCAGCCGCGCGGCAACTTTCTGCGCTTTGCCGTAAGTCGAACGAATGCGCATCTGTGCCCAAAACCCCAACAACAGGGCTGGGCCAATGATCACGAAATACCACGGGTCAAAAAACATCGTAGGATCCTCTCCAAACGGCTTGGCTATTCGGTCGGTGGTTGGTGGCTGAGCTTGTGTCGCGGGATGTCAAGTTGTGCTGTGATTCTGGAAAATTGGGTTCTGCCGAAATCGTCAGCGAAGGTTGTTTTTGACTAGCCCAGGCATTTATGCCTGGGCTAATCAAAAAATCCTACCGCAGAACCCAATGTTCCCATGTGTCGGAAAATCCTGACGTCCCGTGACAGCTTGCGAAGCCCCAGTTCTAAAGTTCCGCGCTGCTGGGGCCTGGCAAGCTCAGCCACCAGCCACCCCTGTTATGTCTTCGCACTTGCCACCGCTAATCTTAAACGATCATCGCTTGGTAATTCTACGCGAAAAGGTCGTCGCGGGTTTATGTTTCCTCTTCGCCGCCAGGAGTCCGGAAAAACCACTCCTTTCGTTCGCAGGAAAAAAATTTTGGGATTTCCAGCAAGCAGCCCGGCTCGCCCGTCGCCGCTGGAATCTTCTCGAAACGCTAGGAATAGCGACGATTTCGGCTCATTGGAGCCTTTCGATGCTAGCACCGCTGGCACCCAGCAATTGCACGTAACGTGATTTGTAACAATAACTTAGGTGTATCTCGACAAACCTGATTGACGCGATCGGCCAAATGTGTAAACTCATCGCACATGTCACGATGTTGTGGGTTGGGAGTTGAAACACACAACATCTTGGGATGATTACTGCATTTCTACTGCCCTAGAGGGGGTTTCCCACGAGTTCGACTGAAGTAGCATTTATTTTCGGCCATCCGTGCCGATGATCTTATTGTAGTTAGTATACTTTAGTATACTAGGGATGGACCCTCTGTGACCTCAGAAGGAGTTGAGCGATGTCTAGCGTTCCCGCGACGAAGCACCGAGATACCGACCAGGCCGTTAGGTTTTCTGCCGAAGGCCTGCGGATTAAGCCCGTTTTCTGCCCCGCCGGCGTCAAAGACCCCTTCGAGACGACCGATTGGGAGCGCCGTACCGCCTCGATTGCCGGCGAGGGCGGCGAGATGCTGTTCGAGCAGCGCGACGTCGAGATTCCCACTTCTTGGAGCCAACTGGCCACGAACATCGTGGTGAGCAAATATTTTTATGGCGAGATCGGCACGCCCGAGCGCGAACAGAGCGTTCGGCAGCTTATTCACCGCGTGACTCGCACGATTGCCGACTGGGGCACCTCCGACGGTTACTTCGCCAGCGCCGAAGACGGCGAGCGGTTCTATCGCGAGTTGACCTGGCTCTGCCTGCACCAACACGGCGCCTTCAACTCGCCGGTCTGGTTCAATGTCGGGCTGTATCAGGAATACGGCGTCAAGGGCGCGCAGTGCAATTGGCATTGGGACGTCGAAAGCGAAGAGGCCACTCAGCCGGAAAACTCCTACGAGTTTCCGCAAGGTTCGGCCTGCTTCATCCAGCGCGTCGACGACAACATGGAGAGCATCATGGAGCTGGCCCGCAGCGAGGCCATGCTGTTTAAGTTCGGCTCGGGCACCGGCACCGATCTGTCGACGATTCGCTCGCACCGCGAGAAACTCAGCGGCGGCGGGCGGCCCTCGGGTCCGCTGTCGTTCATGCGGGTGTACGACCAAATCGCGGCGGTGGTCAAGAGCGGCGGCAAGACCCGGCGGGCGGCCAAGATGCAATCGATCAAAATCTGGCATCCCGACGTGATGGAGTTCATCGAGTGCAAGGCCAAGGAAGAAGCCAAGGCGCTGTGCCTGATTCGCTCGGGCGAATACGAAGCCAACTTCAACGGCGAAGCCTATAGCTCGATCATGTTCCAAAACGCGAATCTCTCGATCCGCATCACCGACGAGTTCATGCGGGCGGTCGAGCGGGACGAGAAGTGGGAGACCCACTGGGTCACCGACAAAAACAAGGCCGGCCCGGAGTACGAAGCCCGCGACCTGCTCGCCAAGATGGCCGAGAACGCCTGGAAATGCGGCGATCCCGGCGTGCAATACGACACGACCATCAACCGCTGGCACACCTGTCCCGAGTCGGGGCGGATCAACGCGAGTAATCCGTGTGTGACGGGCGATACGCTCGTGTCGACCGACGAGGGCCTGCGCCGCATCGATTCGATGGTCGGCGAGACGCCGCAAGTCACGGGGCTCGACGGCAATCTGCACCAAACGACGCGAGTGATTCCTACTGGCGTTAAACCGGTCTATCGTCTGCGGACGAAGTCTGGCTACGAAGTCAAGCTAACGGCCGATCATCTGGTGTGGACCGCCAATCGCGGCGACGTGCCGGCGGCGGAGTTGACCCGTGACGACGTCGTGCGGCTGGTGCCGGGCGAGTTTGGCGAGGAGGAGGTCGAAGTCGACGTGGCGGAATACGTCGGCCTGATGCTCGGCGACGGGTGTATCTCCGCCGGCATTGCGACGCTGACCATGAACAAGGAAATGGAATTTGGAATTGCCGAAAAAGCCGCCCGCGTTGTCAATCGCTTTGATCGCCAGCGGGGAGAGGTTCACGTTACCGAGCGCAGCGCGACTTCTTGCGTTGCGACGTGTGCTTCGTCGGTGGTTGATTTGCTGGAGTCGTACGCCGTGCTCGACGAGGGTTCCTCGAAAAAGCAACTAACCGACCGGGCGTTGGGATTGAGCCGCAAGAGCATCGCGGCATTGCTTCGTGGACTCTACACAGCCGACGGAACGGTGGCCGATTACGGCGAGAAATCGCAGTTTGTCAGCCTCGACTCCACGTCGGAGCAATTGCTCCAGCAGGTGCAGGTCTTGTTGTTGGGCTTCGGCATCAAGAGCAAAATGTATCGCAATCGCCGCTTGACCGATCGCGCGATGTTGCCCGATGGACAGGGCGGATACAAGCAGTATCCGGTGCGGCAGATGCACAGTTTGCGAATTTCGCGGTCGAGCCGAATCCGCTTTGAACGCGAAATCGGCTTCATGCCCGAGAGCTACAAAGCCGAGGCCCTGCAACAACTCAACGAGCGCGTCGGCACTTATCGCGATAAGCTGATCGATCCGGTGGTCTCGCTTGAACTGCTTGGAGAAGAGCCGGTCTACGATCTGACCGAGCCGGTCACCGAACACTTTGTGGCCAATGGCATGGCGGTTCATAACTGCTCCGAGTATATGTTTCTCGACGACACCGCCTGCAACCTGGCCAGCATCAACTTGATGAAGTTCCAACTCGCCGACGGCGGCTTCGACGTGAAGCGTTATCAGGCCGCCGCGCGGATCTTCTTTATCGCCCAGGAAATTCTGGTCGATCATGCCAGCTATCCGACCAAGACGATCGCCGAAAACAGCCACGCTTTCCGGCCGTTGGGCTTGGGTTATTCCAATCTCGGCAGCCTGATTATGACCAACGGGCTGGCTTACGATTCGGCCGGCGGACGAGGGCTGTGCGGGGCGATGACCGCCCTGATGCACGGCGTGGCCAATCTGACCAGTGCCGAGATGGCCGCCGTCGTCGGGCCGTTCGATCGGTTCGAGGAAAATCGCCGGCCGATGTTGCGGGTGATGCGGATGCACCGCGACGCGGTCGGGCAGATCGACCCGTCCTGCCCCGAGTATTTGGTCGAGGCGGCCCGCGATCTGTGGGACGACGTGGTCGAGGCCGGCAAGCGATACGGTTATCGCAACGCCCAGGCGACCGTGCTGGCCCCCACCGGCACGATTAGCTTTATGATGGACTGCGACACGACCGGCATCGAGCCTGACATCGCGCTGGTCAAGTACAAGCAGCTTGCCGGCCGCGGGATGCTGAAAATCGTCAACAACACGGTGCCGTTGAGCCTCAAAAACGTCGGTTACGACCAGCCGAAGATTGAGTCGATCACGGCCTACATCAACGAACACGATACGATCGAAGGCGCCGAAGACTTGAAGCCGGCCGATCTGCCGATCTTTGACTGTGCCTTCAAGCCGAAGAACGGAAAGCGGAGCATCGCCTGGCGGGCACATGTGCAGATGATGGCCGCCGCCCAGCCGTTTCTCTCCGGGGCGATCTCCAAAACGGTCAACATGCCCAACGACGTGAAGCCCGACGACATCGCCGCCGCCTACACCGAAGGTTGGCGGCTGGGGCTCAAGGCCCTGGCCGTCTATCGCGACGGAAGCAAGGGCAGCCAGCCGCTTTCGACCGCGGCCGAAGGCGACCAAGCGGGCGTGAAGAAGCAAGACGGACCGCGGCGAGATCGGCTGCCCGATACCCGCAACTCGATCACCCACAAGTTCAGCGTGGCCGGACACGAGGGCTACATCACCGCGGGCATGTACGACGACGGCCGGCCCGGCGAATTGTTCATTACGATGGCCAAGGAGGGCAGCACGATCGGCGGATTGATGGACAGCTTCGGCACGGCCATTTCGATCAGCCTGCAATACGGCGTGCCGCTGGCCGAGCTGGTCAACAAGTTTTCGCACTCGAGGTTCGAGCCGATGGGCCACACCAAGAACCCCGACATCCGCATCGCCAAGAGCCTCGTCGACTACATCTTCCGCTGGCTCGGCATCACGTTCATTCCCGGCTACCGAGAGGCCAACCTGGGAATGCCGGCAGCGAAAGAGGCCGAAGAAGACGAGGCGGAGAAGCCCGCGGCCAAGAGCGAGCAGGTCGCCACCGACGTCGGCGGGCAATCGGCCGGTTTTGTCGCCAGTTCGCCGGCGACGTTTGTGGCTCCATCGATCAACGGCAACGGTCACAGTAACGGTCACAGCGGCACGGCGATAATCGACGCCATACAGCTACAAACGGCCGGCGTGCGGATGACCGACCAGCAACAACAATTCGCCAGCTTCCAGACCGACGCTCCCCCGTGCGACGTCTGCGGCGCCATCACCGTAAGAAACGGCAACTGTTACCTCTGCTACTCCTGCGGCAACAGCATGGGCTGCTCGTAAACGATGTTCGCTTGCCACGGGGCGCCAGGATTTCAAAAAAAGGTAACACTTTAGCCAAGTGGCGGCGTTCTTGGAGCGTAGTGGAATTCGCAAGAATTCCGTCGATCTCGCGTTAAGTTGGGCGACTTCCGAATTCTTGCGAATTCGGCTACCACTTGGCTAAAGTGTTACAAAAAAAGGAGCAAGGGTCGGGCGTTACGCGCTGCCGGATTGCGTGTTATTCGCTCTTGGTCTTCTTGCCGCGGGGCTTGCGGCGGGATTTTAGCAGCTCGTCGAGGGCCTTGCGGATTTCGTGCAACTCGCCGCGCATCTGCTCCAGTTGCTTCTCGACCGGTTGGCCGCGCTGAACGCGGGAAGGTGTCGCGAGCACCTTGCCGGACTCGATGTCCCAGACCTTGACGGACCACTTAGAATCTTTGGGAACGAAATTATACGGCCGGCTGCGACCCATCATGTGTTCGACGTACCCACGCACGTCCTTGGGTAGCTTGTCTAGTTCTTTATCGGTGACTTCCCATTTCTGGTCGGTCTGTTTGACGATGATCTTGGCCGGCCCTTCGCCGCTGCGAGTGATCGTGATCGAAAGGTTCGTGGGCAGCTTGGCGAAGTCCTGGCCGAAAAACACACCTGGGCGGATGGCATGAAAATGAAAGTCGGCGTACTCGCCCTTCGGATTCCCCTTGAAGCGTTGGAAACCCTCGATCAAAAGTCTCTCATACACTCCCTCGGGCAGCTTGCCATGAACGACACCGATACCTGCAGACTGCTGACGCTTTACGGGCGTGACGGCGATGGTCTGCCGCTTGCCGCCACGGAGCACATGCAGCTTGATCGCCGTGCCTTTCGCTTTGTCGATGGCGGCGACGAGGTTTTTCAAGTCGCCGACTTTTGCCCCGTCGACCGCGAGAATCACGTCGTATTTCTTGACGCCCGCCTTGGCAGCCGGCTGCCTGGGAAGGACGAGGTCGACCAGCAGGCCCTGGCCCTCGGGCAAGTTCAACTGCGCCCGCAGCGCGCCCTCGACGGGGAAGCAGGAGACGCCGATTAGGTATTTTCCGACCGGAGCTCGGACGGTGAGGTTGATGTGGCGCACGTCACTCAGTATCGGCGGCGCCTTTTTCGGATCGCCCTGAATCTCGACAACGATAACGCCGTCAGAATCTTGAGCCGGGGCACGCTCCGCCGCGACGCCGGCGGCGAACAGGACGGCTGCGACGAAACTGATAGCGCGGATTGAAGTGTGATGGAGCATTGTTAAGTTCCTTTCTCTCGGGGGTTGGTATGGCGCGACCGGCGGTCGCGGATTCATGGTTTCCTGTTACTGATGCGCCAGGCCGACGTAACGCAACTGGACCTGATCGACGGGAACAATGACCTGGTTGCCGTCCTCCAATTGCACGGGAATCAACTCTCTTTGCACCGTAGCCTCGTGCCCGCTCCGCGCGAGCGCCTGCCGCAGGCGCGCCGACAACGGTGGCGGGGTGTCTCGCAAGTAATCTTCGCTCACCTGGTCGGGCAGATACACCGGGAGTTGAAACGACTTGCCGTCGCTATTGCTATTGGAAAGCAGTTGGCTGTGCGGCGGCGTCTTCGGCGGGGCCGTCTTGACGAGCGACACACCGCCTTCTGGCTGCGCCGACTTGTTCGGTTCGGCCACGGGCTCCAGTATCTCCGCTCGCCACGATTGCCCAATGCCGATGCCCGCGGCCAGTGCGATTAAGACGCTGGCCGCCGCGGTCAGCAGCAGGGGCAGCAATCGCTTTGAGTCGATGCTTCCGGCATGAGTGCTGTGGGCGGTAGGGTCTGCTACGCCGGCAAGCGATGTTTCTCGGATCATACCCAGGTCTCGGCCCCAGCTTTGGGCTTCGACAAAGGACAACGCACAACGTCGCCAGCCATCAGAAGATTCGTCGAGCGCGGCCAGCAGCCAGCGGGTTTGCTCGTCGGTCAGTTCGCCGTCGACCAGCAAATCAAGCACCGCGTCGTCCGCGGCATCCAGCGTGCGGTCTTGTTCGTTCATTTCGATACCAGGGCCGTCTCGCGGGCGGCCAACTCCTTTCGCATTCTTCCGCGGGCCCGATGCAGCCGCGCCTCGACGGCGCTGTGGCTGATGCCCAGGTGCTCGGCGATTTGCCGGTAACTCCAATTCTCCGTGTATTTGAGCAGCAGGATTTCTCGATCTCGCCGGACCAGCGCCCCAAGTGCCTCGTGAACTAGCCGCCGCCGCTCGTCGGCCAACAGCCAGCCGAGCGGATCGAGCGTGCGGTGATCTTCGCCGTTGGGCGGAAACGACTCGGCGTAACCTTGCGTCAGTTTCCGCCGCCGCCCGGCCTTGCGTCGATACAACAACGATTGCCGCACGGCGATCTGATACAGCCAAGGGCCAACCTTCGCCGGATCGGATATCGGCGCCTGCTGCCGCACGGCCGCCAAAGCCACCTCCTGCATTACCTCGTCGACCGCCTGCGGCTCGCCCAGCCGTGCCAGCACCACGGTGCGCAGCCAGCGCTCGTGACGGGCCAGCAGCTCGGACCAGTCCAGGGGCAGACTCTCAACAGGCACGTCATCGCGGCCGAAAAGGTTCGCTTCGGTCATAACCAAAAGAATAGTTGCCGCTCGGCGGATGATCTTGCAGGTGTAGGGAAAAAAGGTGGTCACCCAGTCAGTGTAACGACTTACGCAGTGTCGAACGTGTCGCCAGCGTCAATCACAATTCGACCCCAGCCCTGGCCGGGAGGCCGGGGTCGCGGCGCCACCAAGAACCACATCCACTCGCAGCACGACGAAAACCCTGGCCTCCCGGCCAGGGCCAGGGTTTTTCTTGATGAGTACGTCGAATGTAGTGCGAAACGCGTCTGACGATTTGCCCCGCTACTCAACTTCCATCAACTCCTCGACCGTCCACGAATCGCGATCTCCTTCGGCCTCGCGAATTCCTCGGACGGTCGCTTCGTCGATGCGGCGGCCATCGTTTCCCCAGGCCTTGCGGACGTAAGTCAGCACGTCGGCCAGGTCTTGGTCGCTGAAGTCGGACGGGAACTCCATCTCCAGGTTGTAAGTGCGGCCGTTGACGTTGATCGGGCCGCGGACCCCGTGCAAGACGATGCGCACCATCCGACTCTCCGGCCCTAGCACCCACGGCGATTGGACCAGCGGCGGCGCAACGCCCTCTTCGCCCCAGCCGCTCGTCTGATGACATGCAGCGCAACTGTTCTCGAAAAGCTCTTGCCCACGCAAATACGACGGATCGGGCGGCGGATTCTGTCCACAACCGACGCACAGCAGCAGGCAGCCGGCGAGCGAAAAAGGGGATAAGTCCAATTTTCTGCGGTTGGGTCGAAGCATCTTCACACACAGCGAACGCGGAAAATTGGACTTATCCCCTTTTTTATTTATTCACTCAACGTAATCACCAGATTTCGCTTGGGCGTATTGCCGACGTCGATGTGCGTGACGACTTTCTTCGTGGCCGTGTCGACGACACAAACCTGGCTCTTGCTGCGAACCGCCACGTAGGCGAAGCGGCTGTCGGGCGAAAAGGTCAACCAGTAAACCCGGCCGATCATCGGAATCGCCGCGATCTCGGGATAGTTTGGCTTCGTGATGTCGTGAATATGCACGGTCTTGTGCTCGACGTTACACGACCAAATCTCCTTTTGGTCCGGGCGAATCGACAGCCCATGGCAACGGCTGCTCTTGCCCTGGTACTGCTGCGGAATCTTGTGCTCGATGCGGTTCGTGACCTTGCGGGCGGCGATGTCGGCCACTTCGAAGCCGACCAGCCCGTCAACGTGTTGGAAGTAGCGTTTGCCGTCGGCGGCCAGAGCCGGCGGGCGAACCGAGGCGGAAAACGGAATCTTCCCGATCACCTTGTGACCGTCTTCGACGTCGACGATGGTGACCTCTTTGGGGCTGCCCATCGGCGAGAGATACATCCGCTTGCCGTCGCGCGAGGCCTGCGTGTTGTGCGGCCGGCCGCCGGTGCGGATCTTCTTGACCAGCGTGCGATTCTTGCCGTCGATCACCCAATACGTCTGATCGTTGCAAGGCACATAGACCCAGCGGCCGTCGGGCGTGCAAGCCAGTTGGTTCGGCTTCGGCCCGATCGTCATGCGATGCAGAATCTTGTAAGTCCGCGGGTCGACCCACAGCAATTCGCCCAGGGGCTGCTTGATGTTCTCGATGGCGATGTACACCACGCTGGCGTCATCCGGCGCCGCGATGCCGTGCGGCTGCGGGCCGACCTTAAAGTTCTTGACCACCTTGTTGGTCGCCACGTCGATCACGTGAACGTCGTCACCGTAAGAATTCGTCTGCCAGAGAAACTGTCGGCCGGCGGCAGAGGCCGAACAGCAGACCGCCAGAATAAGTAGCAACGGGGCAAGCAAGCGAAATCGCCGAGCGTGGATTTTCATGATGTCGGTCTCCAAAAATTGTGGGGAAGGCGGGAAGAAGGACTCAACGCTTAAGAGTGTATCGTAGTGCGGCGCAGGACGCCAATCACCCGGGCGATCATGGCCACCGAATTACAGCGAACGGCTTCTCGGCGAGCCGCGGGCGTGAGCCGCAAGGCGCTAGCCGCGGGTATTGTGCGGGAAAACGTAACGTAGATTCACCGGCGGCTAGCGCCTTGCCGCTCAAAGTAAGTACCATTGGGCGTGGCCCGCCCCGCGTGGTCGCAGAGATAGCGCGTCATCAGCGGGATCGACTCGCGATCTTGGCCCGCTCGGTGGAAGGCGATGATCAGCCGCAGGTGATCGGCCTCGGGCAATCGCCAATCTCTGACGGTGCGATCCGTTTCCCAAAACAACATCGTGTTCAGCACGATCAGCCCGACCGTCGCAATCGGCCAGTGATAGATCGGGGCATCGGTATTGTAAGGAATCAGCATCTGTTCATCGTAAATGACATGCGTGCGTGGTAAACAAGTCGTTCCACTCTAGCCCTGGCCGGAAGGCCAGAGTTTCCCGAGCATGATATTCGTCTCCGTATTCGTCGCACGGCCATCGATCTTAGCCTGCTGGATTATGCTAAGCCAGAAGGGAGAAGTGTATTCTACGGCCATTTGTCGAGACGCCATTTGTTGAGACATAGTCAACGGCGAGCCTCGACGACGTGCTTGGCGCAGGGTATCATGGGCATCTTGCGGCCTATCGCTTGCTGCGTTTGTTGCGTTTCGGACGGCATTGCCATGTCATCACGTCGAGTTGTTATCACCGGCATGGGCCTGATCAGCCCACTGGGCAATTGCCTCGAGTCACTCTGGAGCGCGCTGGCCGAAGGCCGTAGCGGGGTTCGACCGCTCGATGAGCCGCCGCTGGCGGCGCTGCCGATTCGCTACGCCGGCGTGGCCAGTGATTTTCAGGAAAAGATCGATGACTTCGGCGAGCTTGCCAAAGACCAGAAAAAGGCCATCCGCAAAGGCCTGAAAGTGATGTGCCGCGAGTGCAAGATGGGCATTGCCTCGGCGCAGCGGGCGATCAGCGACGCCGGGCTGGAAGTTGGCAGTTTCGACCCCGAGCGGGCCGGCGTCTCGTTCGGCTCCGACTACATGCTCACTCGGCCCGATGAGTTTGTCGAGGGCGTCAAAGCGTGTCGCGATGAGCAGGGGGAGTTCGATTTTACGCGCTGGGGCAAAGAGGGGCTGCCCAAGGTCACGCCGCTATGGCTGCTCAAGTATCTGCCCAACATGCCGGCCAGCCACATCGCCATCTTCAATGATTTACGCGGCCCGAACAACTCGATCACGCTGCGCGAGGCGGCGGCCAATCTGGCCGTTGGCGAGGCATTTCGCATCATCGCCCGCGGCAGCGCCGATGTGATGGTCGCCGGCGCAACCGGCACCCGGCTGCACCCGATGAAGACGCTGCACGCGGTGCTGCAAGAGGAAATCGCCGACAACGACTTGCCGCCGCAGAGCGCCTCGCGGCCGTTCGATCTGAATCGAACCGGCGTGGTGTTGGGCGAGGGCGCCGCGACCGTCGTCTTGGAGGACATGGCCTCGGCTGAGGCCCGCGGAGCACGCATTTACGCGGAAATCGTCGGACATGCTTCTAGCACCGTGGCCGATCAAGATTTCGCCGCCCAGCGAGACGTCGCCATCGCAAATTGCCTGGTTGGTGCCCTGCGGGACGCCAGCGCCACGATCAACGACGTCGGCCACCTCCACGCCCACGGCCTCAGCACACGCAGCAGCGACGAACAAGAGGCCCGCGGCATCGGTCGCGTGTTTTCCGACACGAATGTTCCGGTGACCGCGGCGAAGAGCTATTTTGGCAATCTCGGGGCGGGCAGCGGCCTGATTGAGCTGATCGCCAGCGTTTTGGCCTTGCAAAACAAGCGACTCTTCGGGGTTCTCAATTATTCCGATCCCGACCCAAAGTGCCCAATTTCCGTTGTGAGGGGCGTCGAGGCCAACCCGGGCAGCAGCTTTCTCAACGTCAATGTCACGCCGCAGGGGCAGGCGTCGGCCATCATGGTTCGCTCGCTGGCGTGAGGCTTGGCGCGGGAAATCGTCTGGCAAGAGGTCATCGCCGGCTTGACACTACCCTCGCAGGCCAGTATCTTTATGAAATTACCGTGATCGCTAAGTTACTGGCCCGCAAGGGTTTTCGGAACTTTGGCGGTCGAGTCGGTACCGCTACGGTGCGGTCGAATCGCGGCCCGGGGTGTGTGGGTTCCGTGGATTCGGCCATTTTTCGTTGGTGGTGCCATGCGGTAGCGGTACGGAAATTGGGCCACGACCTTTCCTAACGCCCCGGTGAAAACAGGGCGAAGGCGATTGCGGAATGAATCCCACAGAAATATTGCGGATTGTCGACGCTATTCATCGCGCCAAGAATATCGATCCAGAGATCGTTTTCCAGGCGATCGAAGCGGCTCTCATTTCGGCCGTCAGGAAGCATTTCGGCGACGAGACTGAGGTCGAGGTGAGCATCAGCCGCGAGGACGGCACGATTAGCGGCACGATGGACGGAAAACCGCTCGACCCCGACGAAACCATCGGCCGCATCGGCGCGCAAACCGCCAAGCAGATCATCATTCAGAAGATTCGCGAGGCCGAGCGAGATGCTCTTTACGACGAGTACGAGGCAGAGATCGGGCAGATGCTGACCGGGGTCATTCACCGCTACGATGGCCGCACCGCGACCGTCCAGCTTTCCAACGTCGAGGCGATCCTGCCTTACAAGGAACAAATCCCCGGCGAGACGCACCACACGAACGAGCGCGTGCGGGCCACGGTGTTTGAGGTCCGCAAGCAGGGCAGCCGCGTGAAGGTGATCCTCAGCCGAACCCGGCCGCAACTGGTGCAGCGACTTTTTGAACAGGAAATCCCCGAGATTGCCGAGGGAGTCATCGAAGTGCGAGCGCTGTCGCGCGAACCGGGCTGTCGCAGCAAGGTGGCCGTGAGCAGTTCCGATGAACGTGTTGACTGCGTCGGGGCCTGTGTGGGGGTTCGCGGAAATCGAATCAAGAACATCGTCGATGAATTGGCGGGTGAGCGAATCGACATCGTCCGTTGGAACGACGATTTGATGGAGTTTATTCCCAATGCCCTGCAACCGGCCGAAATCGAAGAGGTCATTCTCTGCCAGATGCTCGGTCGGGCGATTGTGTTGGTGCGCGAAGATCAGCTTTCGCTGGCTATCGGTCGGCGAGGGCAAAATGTCCGTCTGGCCAGCAAACTGGCTGGCTGGGACATCGAAATCATGACCCGAGAGGAACTCGACGAGCAGATCGAATCGGCCATGGTCGGATTCTGTGAACTCGAAGGAATCAACGAATCGACCGCGGAAAGGCTCGTGGTCGAGGGTTACATGACGTACGACGACTTGACGATCATCGAACCCGACGCGTTGCAGGCGATGGGAGACTTGACGATCGAACAGGTCGACGCGATTGTCGAACAAGCGGAAGTTCGCGCCGAAGCCGCCGAAGAAGCCGCCAAAGTAGCGCGCCGCCAGCAACGTGAGCAGGCCAAGATCGATGCCGCCACGCGAGCGCTGGAGGAGGCCGCAGAACGCGAGGCCGCCGCCGCCGGTGACGATGAAGCTGCTACTGAAACAACTGATGAGGCGGCTGCTAAATCGACTGACGAAGCTGCTTCTGAAACAACTGATGAAACCGCTGTTGAAACATCTTCTGAAACTTCTTCTGAAACCACCGTTGATACTGTTGATCAATCCGCCGCGACGGAAGGCGAAACGTCGTCAGAGGCTGATGCCGCAACTGAGGATGCGGCCGAGCCAGACGCTGGAGCAAGGGACGATTGAGGAAACGACGAAAGAGGAAACGACGTCGAGCGAAATCGACCCATAGTCATTGGTGAAGGAGAACTTGGCCATGAGTTAACTATGATTACGCCGATTCGGACGGCACTTTGCTGATCCAGCGGCGCACGAGAGAGGGAGGGCTCACATTGCCCGTTCGCATTTACGCGTTAGCAAAAGAGTTGGATATCGACAGTAAGGCGCTGGTTGACATGTGCAACCAGGCGGGTGTCGCTGACAAGGGGTCTGCGCTGGCCAGCCTCACGGACGACGAAGTCGCCACGGTGAAGGCCTTCGTTAGCAATCGTGGAAAACCAGCCCCCCCGTCGGTTGCCTCTGCGGCAGCCGAGGCTGCGCCCGTCATGCCAACGCAGCAGCCGCCGTCGGCAGCGGCCGGAAGAATCACCGTCTTGCCGACACGCAAGTCCGCCGAGCCGCCGCCCGTCGCTCCCGCCGAGCCGCCGCCCGTCGCTCCCGCCGAGCCGCCGCCCGTCGCTCCCGCCGAGACGCCGCCCGTCGCCAGCGGTCCCAAGGCGGCGCCGCTGCCCGAGGCCGCTCCCGCCAAGGAGGCTGCTGCCAAGCCGCCGACCCCCGGTGAGTCACCGCCGGCAATGCCAGAGACGGTTCGCCGCGAAGACTACATCCCCCCGGCCGGCGCAGCCGGAGACAAACCGCGGCTGATCGATGCCATGCGCAGCCGGTCGGCGGGAAGATCGCGGAAGCCCTCGGGGTCGGGTGGAACACGGACGCCTGCATCGCCCCGCTTTGCGGCGGTGCCGGCGGCGAAAAAAGCTCCGGCCGAGGGAAAAAAGAACGACGGCCCGGCTCCGCAAAAACCAGATCTCAAACTTCCGGCCGATGCTATTCGCGCCAGCAAAGGCGGGGCCGGCCCGTTGGCCGAACACCTGCGAAAGGCCGAAAAAAGACGGACCGCGGATCAGGCGAATGCCGCGGGTGCCACGGGTGCCACTCCTGCCGCTAGGACCGATGGCCGAGGAGGCCGACAAGGCGTGCGCCGCGGCGAGAAGAAGGAAATGGTCGGCGGCCCGGGCTCTCTGGGCGGACGCGCTCAGCGACAGGCGCGCCGCAAACGGCACGATGGCCGAGGACGCTCCGCCGATGATTCACGAGGACGGCGTTCTCGCGCGCGGTTCAAACGCACCGGCACCAACACCGCAAAAGAACGCAAGGATCTCGTCACGCTTGAGATACCGTGTAGCGTGCGCAATTTTTCCGAGGCCATCGGTGTTCCCGTCCAGCAGGTGCTGCGTTCCTTGCTGTCGCTGGGCACGGGCGGAATGCCCTCGATCAATTCAAATCTCGAACTCGACACCGCGGAGCTATTGGCCGAGGAACTCGGTGTTGAGATCCGCTTGCGGCAACAAGTCACCATCGAGGACAAGCTGCTGGCGGAAATCGACGAACTCGTCGACGATGCCGATTCGCTACAGCCGCGCCCGCCGGTGGTGACGTTTCTCGGTCACGTCGATCACGGCAAGACCTCCTTGCTTGATCGCATCATCGGCATCGACGTGGTGAGCGGCGAAAGCGGCGGCATTACACAACACATCCGCGCCTACCAAATCGAAAAAGAAGGCCGCCGTATTTCGTTTGTCGATACGCCCGGCCACGAAGCATTCACCGAAATGCGGGCACGCGGCGCCAATGTGACCGACATCGCCGTGCTGGTGGTGGCGGCCGATGACGGAGTGATGCCGCAAACCGAGGAAGCGATTAGCCACGCCAGGGCGGCCGAAGTGCCGATTGTCGTCGCGCTCAACAAGATGGATTTACCCGGGGCCGATCCCGAAAAAGTCCTTAGCCAACTCGCCGCGGTAGAACTGTTGCCGGTGGAATGGGGCGGAGACGTCGAGGTCGTCAAAACCAGCGCCGAGACGGGCGACGGAATCGACGATTTGCTCGAGACGCTGCTAACCATCGCCGAGTTGCATGACTATAAGGCCAATCCGGATCGCCCTGCCTACGGAACTTGCCTCGAAGCACAGCGAGAGGGCGGACGAGGGATCGTCGCAAAATTCATCGTCGAGAAGGGAACCCTGCGAGTCGGCGATTGCCTCGTTTGCGGAACGACCACCGGACGCGTCAAGGCGATGTACGAAACCCTCCAGGTCGACCGAAAACTCCTCGAGGCCGGGCCCGCCGTGCCGGTCAACGTCACCGGCCTCGACGAAGCGCCGGAGGCTGGAGAACACTTCTACGTGCTGGATGACATCGCCAAGGCACGTGAGATTGCCAGTGCCAGAGCGATTCAGGTCCGCCGCTCAACACTGGGGAGCGAACTTCCACACATTACCCTGGAGAATCTTTTCGCCCGATTGAGTCATTCCAGAGAAGTTCAGACACTCAACCTCGTCTTGCGGTCCGACGTGCGCGGCTCGATCGAAGCGATTCAGAATGAACTATCCAAGCTCGATCACCCCGAAGTCAAGATCAAGGTGCTCCAGGCCACGGTCGGTGGCATCACCGAGGCCGACATCCATCTGGCCGACGCCTCCGACGCCATCGTCGTCGGCTTCAACGTCGTTCCCGACGAAGCGGCCCGTGTGTTGGCGGACCAGCGCGGGGTTCAGATTCGGCGTTACAGCATCATTTACAAGCTCAGCGAAGATCTGCGTGCCGCCTTGGAAGGCATGCTCAAACCGGAAAAACGCGAAGCAGAACTCGGCCGGGCCTTGGTCCAACGCACCTTTACCATCAGCCGTGTGGGAACCGTGGCCGGCTGCCGCGTCATGTCCGGCAACATGCACCGCAACGCCCGAGTGAGGGTGATCCGAAACAGTACGATCATCGGCGACTATCCGTTGGATACCTTGCGTCGAGAAAAGGATGACGCCCGCGAGGTCCGCGAAGGCCTGGAGTGTGGCGTTAAGCTCGCCGGGTTCAACGACTTAAAGGAAGGCGACATCCTCGAAGCCTACAAGATCGAAGAGGTCGCACGCACGCTCTGATCGACATGCCTTCCCGACGTACATTAAAAGCTGCTGAAGCGGTCCGAGAAGTCGTCAGCATGGCGATTCTTGCCGACCTCAACGACCCGCGAATCGCCAATGTCACGGTCACCCGCGTTGAGGTTTCCGGAGACATGCGCGAGGCAAAAGTTTATGTATCGGTGATGGCAGAGGAAAAGGAGCAGCACCTCTGCATGCACGGCCTGCGCAGCGCCGCGGGCTTTTTACAGGGCAAGATATCGCGGCGGATCGATACCCGCTATACGCCGCGGATCGAATTTGTGCTCGACCAGGGCGTGAAGCAGGCCATCGAGATCCACCGAATCCTGGATGAGCTTCGTCCGGCCGACACCGAGACGATGGTTGACGAGACTCCAAATGATGAAACAACACAAACTACACCGGCAGACGCGCCGTCCTCCCCTGAGGACGGCGCCACGATAACCGATCCACCGTCGCAATAGCGCCTGGGTCGCAAAACGCATCCGTCGACGTCTGACGTCGATAACATCGCCCAAGCCGAAACATGGGAAGAATTAGTTCATGGCCAGTTCCAATCGTGCAGCGTCGCTCGTCAAGTTGCACAAGCAACTCAAGAAACTCTATAAACCGGTTCAGCCAGCAGTCGATCGCCCGCTGCTGGAGCAATTGTTGCTGGCCTGTTGTCTGGAAAACGCCCCTTACGACAAGGCGGAGACGGCCTTCGCCGCCATCACCGAATCGTATTTCGATCTCAACGAGGTTCGCGTCAGCGGCATTGCCGAATTGGCCGAAACGACGAGCGGGCTGCCTGCTCCCAGGGCCGCGGCCGCCAATCTCAAGCAGATCCTGCAGAGTGTCTTCGAGGCAACCTACTCCTTCGACCTCGAAACGATGAAGAAGCTCAATCTCGGTGTGGCCGTCAAACGCATGCAACAGTGGAAAGGAACCACGCCGTTCGTCGTCAGCTACGCTATCCAATCCGCGTTGGGCGGACACTCCATCCCGCTCGACCGCGGCGCCCTGCAAGTTCTTTTCGTACTCGGAGTGATCGACCAGAAAGAACTCAAAGCGGGCAGCGTCAAAGGCCTGGAACGAGCCATCGCGAAGAGCAAGGGGATCGAGTTCGGTTCGCTGCTTCATCAGCTTGGTGCCGAGTTGGTCGGCTCGCCGTTTTCGCCGGCAGTGCGTAACCTGCTGCTCTCGCTGGCCCCCGATTGTAAGGATCGCTTGCCGAAGCGTCGCACGAAAAAAACGGTCGTCACCGGTAAAACATCCGCCGGTAAAACCACCACCGGCAAACAAGATCGGTCCGAAAAACCGTCTTCTAAATCCGCGGCGACGAAGAAGAAGCCAGCCTCCGCAAAGACCAAATCGACACCTGCGACGAAGAAAAAATCTACCGCCGGCGCAGCCAAGGCTAAACCGAAATCTGCCGCAAAGAAAAAAGCCGCCTCGACCACCAAAAAGAAAACAGAAAAAAGCAAATCGACAATCAGCAAGAAAAAGTCCGCCACGAAACGCCTCGCCAGGAAAAAACCCCGCTAGTATCACGTCGCTCTCGCGACCCCGCGGCCCGAAACGAAATCATGAAGTGGAAATCGACCGGCGGCGCTGGTAGAATCGAGCTAGCAGCCCCGGGGCCTGCCGTATTGCCGGCAGGGTCTCGCAGGGCCGCTCTGCCCGCCCGTCGGATTGCTCCCGGAGGTACGTTGTGATTTCTCCTACGGTACGATTCAAACCCCGTCTTCTGACGCTCTCGGCAGTCGTCTGCGCCGTGATAACCGGAAACGGCATCGGCAGTCCGGCGCTGCGTGCGGCTGAGATAGCCGAGACGACTTCGCCGGTCGATCGGCCGCTGCAAACTTTCGACCTGGAAGGTGAGTTACCGCCGTTTGTGGCCAAGGTTCCCCGCACCGAAGCCCAGCAAGATCTCGTTCAAGCCGCGGCGCTGTTCGCAGATGCCCGGCTAAACGAAAACCGCGGAAATCTGTCCCACGCGATGCGGCGTTATCAGCGCACGTTGCGCTACGACCCGGACGCCTCTTCGGCCCATCGCTCGGCAATTACCCTGGCGTTGCGGTTGAAACGCTACGATGACGCGGCGCGCTACGCCGTAAAGATCAAAGCTCCCGATCTGATCGGGCCTACCGCCTTGCGCCGCATCGGCCGCTTTTTGGTTCAGGCCGGCAAGTGGCCCGAGGCGTTGAAGATGTATCAGCTCGCCCTGCAAGCCATCGGACCAGATCGCCAGACACCCGGCACGGTGCTGCTGTGGATGGAAATCGGGCGCCTGCACTTTATCAACAGCCAATATGCCAAAGCGGCCGACGCCTTCGATCGCGTCATCGCGGCCATCGACTCACCTGAAAAGCATGGGCTCGACGCAGCAACCGTCAAGCTGCTCGAGGGCCAGGGTGGCGGCAACTATCAGATTTTTGGATCGGCGTTTTTGCAGGCCAAGCGACTCGACGCGGCCCTGCGGGCGTTCGAGAAATCGCATCATCTGGCGGCCAACAAGGGCCTGATATCCTATCGCAAAGCACAGATCGCCTTGCGTCGCGGCAAGACGAAAGAGGCGTTGGAGCATCTGCACGTGCTGTTCGACGAAAAACTCGTCGCCAAGTCCGGTCAGGGGGCGGCGACGTATGAACTGTTGGGCCGCCTGCTGAAACGGGCCGGTGCCAAAGATCAACTGCTCGGCCGGCTCGAGGCGATGCACAAGGCGGAGCCGGACAACCGGCTGCTGGAGGATTATCTCGCCGGGCGATATTTGGCCGCCGACAAACTCGGCCCGGCCGAAAAGCTCAATACGGAGATTCTCGCGAAGCGCAAGAGCCCGCGAGCCAACCTCGCCCTAGTGGACGTCTATCGCCGCACCAACAAGCCGGAGAAATTGCTGAAGCACCTGAGCGTCTTCGCCGGCGGCTCCGGATCGCTGGACATCATTGGCCATCGCCTCGACGAGGTCGCGAGTGACGAGGGACTTCGTGGCGCCGTGCTTGACGTGGCATTAAAACGACTGAAGGACAAACCGGAGCAGCTCGATCACGGCACGGCCCTGGCCGCGGCGCTCTTGGCGATGCAGGCCAAGGAATCAGACAAGGCGGCAAAACTGTTCGACGCCGCCATCGCAAAGAAGCCCGACGCGAAGGCCCAGACACTGCTCACCTGGGGCCTGGGACTGCTCATGGCCGACGCCGAAGCCGAAGCGGCCAAGATATTCAGGCGCGGCATCGACGAGCAGGCACTGGCCAAGGATAACCCGGCCTTTCACTTTTACCTCGCCGGCGCGCTCGAGATGCAAGGCAAGACCGACGAAGCGCTCGCCGCCGCGCGCACCGCCGCTAAGGCTAACGCCGACAACCCGATGTTCGCCAACCGCGTAGCCTGGGTTTCGTATCATGCCAAGCGCTACGATGAGGCGGCGGACGCCTATCGGGCGATCCTAAAAAAATTCGACGATCGTAGCGGGGCACAGGTGCGCGACTTGATGCGCCAGACGCGGATGGTACTTTCCAACATTGCCGTGCAGCAAAACGACCCGGCGTCGGCGGCCGAGTGGCTGGAAGAAGCACTCGACGAATTCCCCGACGACATCGGCATCTTCAACGACCTCGGCTATCTGTGGGTCGACCAGAATGTTCATCTCAACCGCTCGCTGCGGATGATCGAACTGGCCGTGGCCGATCAGCCCGACAACATCGCCTACCGCGACAGCCTCGGCTGGGCCAATTACCGCCTGGGCCGCTATAAAGACGCCGTCATCGCCCTGGAGCGGGCCGCCGCCGGCGACGATCCCGACGGCGAGATTCTCGATCACCTCGGCGCCGTCTACCTTAAACTCAACGACCCCGGCACCGCGCTAAAGGTTTGGCGCCGCGCCGTCAAACGATACGAAGTCGAAAAAAATCCACAGCGAGTTCAAAGCGTCAAAAACAAGATCAAGGAAGTCGAAGACAAACAGAACTGAAGCACGGACGGACGCTTTCTCGTGATACTTCCGAACCCCAGCCCCCGCCGGAAGGCGCGGGGTTCGCCCAACTCACCCTTCCCCCAACCCCAAGAATCAAAAAAAACGACTATGTCAGGCCATTCCCACTGGGCGGGTATCAAAAACAAAAAAGCCCTCATCGACAACCGTCGCGGCAAAGTCTGGAGCAAGCGTTCCAAGGCGATCATCGTCGCGGCCAAAATGGGCGGTGGCGACCCCGGCACCAACTTGCGGCTGCGCTACGCCATCGACGACGCCAAAAAAGTCAGCATGCCCAAGGACAACATCACCCGGGCCATCAAGAAAGGCACGGGTGAGTTGGCCGGCGGGAACCTGGAAGAGATCAGCTACGAGGGTTACGGCGTCGGCGGCGTGGCGGTGATGTGCGACATTCTGACCGACAACCGCAACCGCACGGCCCCGGAAGTGCGCAAGATTTTCGAGAAGGCCGGCGGCAAGCTCGGCGCCACCGGCTGCGTGGCCTGGATGTTCGAAACCAAGGGTCTGTTCCTGGTGCCAGCCGCGGCAGTGGATGAAGACCAGCTCATGGAGATTGCCCTGGAAGCCGGCGCCGACGACATCGAGGCCTCCGGCGAAAACTTCGCCATCATCTGCGACCCGTCGGTCTACAGCCAAGTCGGCGCTGCCCTCAAGGCGGCCAATATCGAGCCCGAGGTGAGCGAGCTGTCCCGCGTGCCCAGCACCACCGTCGACCTGGACGCGGCCAACGTCCGCCAGGTGTTGCGGATGATGGAACAACTCGACGACCACGACGACGTGCAAAGCGTCTCCGCCAACTTCAACATCCCGGATGATGTGATGGCGGAGATTGGGGAAGAGGCGTAGTCTCCTCGTTGTTTAACGGCAAGCCGCAGGCGACTGCGTTTTTGGAATACACAGAACACAGCCGCCTTCGGCTTGCCGTTAAACGAGGAAGCGCTAACGCAACTGCTTGATCAGCCAGGCCGCGGCGTCGTCTTCCGCCGCGCCGAAGGAGATCGCGTTCTTGTCGACGTCCTCGTAAATCTCCTTCACGTTGCCGGTTTTCATTTCACGGTTCAGCCCGTCGACGGTTCCGGCCAAGCGCAATGGGCGCGGCGCGATGGCCGCCGCCACGTCGGACAGGTCGCCGGTGGTGAGCAGGCCGGGCACGACGACGTCGTGGGGAATCAGCACTTGCTGGTGGCCGAGGACGGAGTGGAATCCGACAAGGCCGCGCCGGACGTAGACCGCTTTGACGTCATCTTCGTACAGCGCCCCCAACAGCGCCAACATTCCGCCGAGCGGCTCCGACTGTTTCGGCCGGCCGTCAACGCGGCGGGGAACGTCGAAGTCGGCATCGGCGGCGTTCACCTCGGCGAGTGAGTCTCCCCATAGGGCGATTTTCTTGCCGTCCACTTCCTTGCGGCTTTGCAGCCAGCGAATCACCGAGCGTAGATCCCGCAGCTTGGCTCCCACCATCGTTCCGCCGAGCATCAACTCGGTCGATGAGCGCCCGGTCGCGACGCTGTATTGTCCGCGGGAACGGTCCGCCGCGCTCTCGCCGCAGCCGCGCAGGTCCGGCAGGCAGACCGCCACGCCGCCGGCCAGCAGCGTGGCGATCTCGTCAGCGCGGTTTTTGAGCAACGCCCGTTTGCCTTCCTGCGCAAGCACGATAACGACCGGTGGCGATTTTCCCTTCACGCCCGCCGGCGTGAGCAACATGACCGGGACGGCCATGCCCGGCTCGACTTGAATCGTAACGCGTCGCAACGTCGCGGCGCCCACTTTCTCGATAACCGTCTTGCCGGGCACCAGCGTCGGCTTCCCGGTCGGATCGACATGACCCAAAACAACTTTCCACTGCTCGCGAAGCTGCGCTCGCACGTCGGCCGGCGACATGCCAATCCGGTTCTTGCGCGCCCGACTCATCCGCGCCGCCGCCAGCTTGGGCAGCAAATCGACCAACCGCTGCGGGTCGAGCTGTTTCTTGGCCGCGACGGTCATGCAGACCAACTCCGACTCCTTGCGCCGCTGGGAATACTCATCGTCGGGGCCGACCTTGATGTCGAACCACCGCTCCAGCGCCGGGTGAATCATCTTGCGATGAAACACCCCGATGTTGTTGCAGTGGCTGGCCGCCGGCGCCTGGCCACTGAGCCCGCCTTTGCCGTGGGCCACCGCCAGCCGATCTTTCGCACGGTAGAATCCGTAAATTTTCTGAAACCGCTTCCAAACCGGGTCGCGCTCGGCGTTCCAGGCGAATTCGTGACCGTAGATGAGCCGCCGCGGGGCGATGCCGCCGACGATGACCCAGTGCAGGAATCCGTCGGCCGCCGAGCGGCGCAGATTGCGCGTCGATTCCCAGCCGCCGCTGCCGGCATAGTTAAACGACGTCTCGGCATCCGCCGGCAATGGGTAGCGCGTTTCCGGCTGCGGCCCGCCGAAGTTAAACGGCACGACCGCCGCGATACGCTCATCGAGCGCCGCGGTCACCCCCGCCGGATCACCGCCGCCGGCCACGGCGCCCAGCAGGATGATCTTCTTGGGGTCGACGCCCTCGCGCGAGAGCAGCAGATCGACGCCCCGCGAAAGATCCCAGGCCAGCCAGCCAATCAGGCTCTCGCCCGCCAGATGCAGTTGGATGCCCGTGTCGTAGCGGAAGTAATAATCCTGCCGGCCCGCGCGAAAGCGTTTGGCGTAATCACTCGACGTGCGAAACGGATGCTGCCGGCGCTCACCATGCCCCAGATGATCGGGCACCAGAACAACGCACCCAGCCCGCGCCCAGGTCATGCCCATGTCCTGCAACTCACCCTGCCACTTCGGCCGGTGATGGCTGTGGCTGAGCAAGATACCCGGCATCTCCGCTTGCGGCTTTGCCGGCAGATACAGATTTCCCGTCACCCACCAGCCGGGCCGACTCTCGTAGACGACATTCTCAATCGTAAATCCGTCGCCCTTGATGCGTCCCGTCACGCGCACGTTGAGCTGTTTCGGCGGTGCGGAGAAATCTCCCAGCGAGCGGCGCAGCGCGGCCCGTGTTTCGTCGCGAGACTTTTCCCACTGCCGGCGGTTGTCGATCTTGTGCCATCGCCGGCTACTGGCGCGGTTGGCGGCAGAGA
>JADFKK010000400.1 GCA_022564995.1 Planctomycetota bacterium
AAGAACCGAGTGGCTACGACACACGGCATAACGACCAAGTTCACGCGGCGGGCGCGTGTGACGTTGACTCCACAGCCGACGTTGCCGCCCACTCGCGTTCAACGCCTTGTTAGGCATGGATCCCCAACCGGTCGCGCTCGGCCGGCTGCATCGCTCACCCCAACGGGATAGCGCCGCTCCAGAGGAGCAGGCCCATGACGATGAAGGACGCCCCAAAAACGCCAACCAGGAGCGGGCCGCCCCACAGCTCCGCGAAGGAGTCGATGCGAATGGCGGACGGCTGCTTGGGGTCGTACCAGATCGAAACCCGCTGGCCGACTTCGTAAGGTATCTTCCCGGCCCCGGCATCGATCGTCCCTTGCTGCCTAGCACCCGTAGCATCCTCAAATTCAATAGTTAACGTCCAAATAAATTTAACTGTCCCGCCGCCCCAATCGGTGGGTTGGTTGAGTACAAAGACTTTGTAGCCCTTGGCGCGGAGGCGCTCCCGATCGACTCGTCCCTTTTTTCCTTGCTCCGCCTCGACGATGATCCCTTCCGCATGCGCCCCCTTCCGCAGGATTCGATGCGTACGAAACACATGAACCAAGGTTCCCAAGAAGATGGGGACGCCGGCTCCGAGAAAAACCAGAAGCAGAATCGGTAATGCCCAGTTCATAGGTGCTCCAATCAGCCTAACTATTAATTCTTGTGCGCGCCTCGCATGTTAAATTGCAAGCGGTTCGCAAAATAACGCGCGACGATTGGCACAGAATATATCCGGGAAAGTTCTCTACAGCAAGCATTTACGTTGACGCGGCGATCGCTTGCTTGCATGTTATGTTGCGTTGCGGAAGCAAAATAACGCGCGGGCGACCCGCGTGTTATTCTGCAAAGGGGCCTCTTAGGGCGGAAATTGCACTTCCTGTCAACTAATGCCCAGCCGCCCCACGCGGTGACGCGGCGCAAGGCCCGTGTTCCTTACGACTTGCGAGGCAGTCAAGAAGTTTTCCACCGGGCGGAATTTGCAAAGACATGCAAAATAACACTCGTAACTACCTAATTTCACAACGCGGTTTCTGGCTGCCGACCGCCTGAGTGACTTTAGCACCGCGCGAAACCAACCGAGCAGTCGGCGGTCAGCTTCAGCGTTTGGTTCTGACAAGTATTGGGCTTGATGCATTGCTCTATTGTTCTGTCCTAACGCCACTGTGCTCCGGTCGGAATCTTACCCTCGGCAATCTCACGCTTCCATCCAGCGATCAGCGCGGCATGCTGCTTGCTTAGCTCCGATTGCTCCTTGTCGGACGCCCAGAACTTACTGACCAAATCGAGATATTGGAGAACGGGCTCTTTCTCGCCTTTCTCCAACAGTTCCCGCGCCAATTGCATCTGGGGGCCAAACGAATTCAGTTGGGGCGAGCCTGGGGTCGCACCCCCCTTGAGCAGGTATGTCTTTGCGTCTGCGAGCTTTCCCTCTCGCAAAGCGCTGCGCCCCAGGATTTGGTTGGCGTTGTGGATGATGTTCCCGTAATTCCAGTTCACCAGATCCTTTAGCCCCGCCTCCGTCACCTTCGGGCAGCTAAGCTCCAGCGATTGCAGGCTTTTCGACCGGGCCAGCTCCTTCAGCCCGGCGTCCGTCACTGCATAGCTGTCAAGGCTCAGGAATCGCAGGCTTTTCATTGCGGCTAGCTGTTTGAGTCCCGCGTCCGTCACATTCGGGCGACGAAATCGCAGAAACTCGGGGAACTGCAATCCAAATGGCGTCTTGGGCACTGGTAGCGTCGACAACACCCCGTCCTTCCAGCGGTGGAACTCAAACGCCGGCAGCACACGCTTCAACTCAAGCGGTAGCAGACCCTGCAACTCAGCTGGCTTATAGGAAAACCCGTATTGCAAATGGCCATATTCGCCCTCCCCCATCCAGCCGGCCGTGGCCCCGGCCTCCTCCCATGCCCGGACGACGTCCTTCTCAACCTTCTGCCATGCCCGGATGACGTCCGGCGGAGCCTTCGCAGCAGTTGGTGCTGTCTCCGCAGCAGGCAGTGCCACAGGACACCCCATCAAAACGCCGCTGACCGACAAACCAATTGCGGCCAGTGCTGCCCGGCTTCTTCGAGCCAATAACCATCGCTCTCGCATAAGTCACCTCATCAATCGGTTTGCGGTCGGGCTTCCAAGGCGACGTTCGCCATTGCCGTCGTAATGTTCGGTCCGTTTTTCAGGGAAGGCCGCCGTCCAACGGGAAAGAATTGCCACATCCAGACGGTGCATTATTTCCATATCGGCTGGCACCGTTTCAGCACGATTTCTGGGAATACCACTACGACCTCCGGTGGTGGTGGCGTGTGGATACTTGGCGGAACGCTCTCGATCATGGGTTCGACGATTTCGGAGAATACATCCTCTTTTTACGCTGGCGGCGTACTGCTCAATAATAGCACGGCAACGATCCGTCACAGCACAATCGCCAACAACACGAGCGCACAAAGCGGTGGCGGGATTGATATTTTCTATTCTGGCAGCGCTACGCTCGATCACACGATCGTGGCAAACAACACGTCAAGGACCGGTGGCCCCGACATTCGCGGCTCCGTCACAGCCAACTGGAGCCTGATCGAAGATACGACCGGCGCCACAGTTAGCGGCGCCAATAACGTCACCGGCTCCGACCCGCTGCTCGACGTGCTTACCAACAACGGCGGACCGACCGAAACGCACGCGCTGCTGCCCGGCAGCCCGGCACTCGATACGGGCGATCCGGCGGCTGTGGCGGGCGTCGGTAACGTGCCGCTGTTCGATCAGCGGGGAACCGGCTTCGATCGCGTGAAATTCGGACGCATCGACATCGGGGCTTTCGAGTTGGAAATCCAGCCACCCGTCTTCACTTCGCCGACAACGGCCAACGTCGCCGAGAATACGACGGTGGTTCATGCGCTTACGGCCACCGACGCCGACGTGCCGGCTCAGACGATTACGTTTTCGATCGCCGGAAGCGGTGCGGACAACACCCTGTTTGAACTCGTGGGCCGCGAGCTTCGCTTTGTCACCGCACCTGATTTTGAGAACCCGACGGCGGCTGGCGGGGGCAACGACTATGTAGTCAGCGTTTTAGCCGACGATGGCAACGGCGGTACGACACCGCAAACGATCATCGTCACCGTTGATCCCCTCAACGACAACGCGCCGGTGTTGGCGGTGATCGGCAACCGGTCGATCGACGAACTGACCGAGTTGACCTTCACGGCGATCGCGACCGACGCTGACCTGCCCGCCAATAACTTGATATTCAGTCTCGACGTTGGTGCCCCGACGGGTGCCAGTATTGACTCGAATACGGGCGTCTTCACCTGGACCCCGACCGAAGCCCAGGAACCGGGCACCTTCAACGTCACGGTCCGCGTCACCGACGACGGCACATCCCCGCTGGATGACTCCGAAACGATCACCATCAATGTTGCTGTTGCTGATGGGGACGGTGTGAGCGGCAGCGTGGAAGACGGCGCTCCCAACAGTGGCGATGGGAACAATGACGGAATCCAGGACAGTCAACAGGCCAATGTCGCGTCTCTTCCGAATGCGAACGATCAAACCTACGTGACCCTGGTTTCATCGGACGGGACCGATTTGAACGTCGTCAGCGCGATCACGAATCCATCGCCCGGTGACGTGCCGGAAGGTGTCGAATTCCCTGTTGGATTTCTTGAGTACGAGGTTAACAACGTAGCGGTTGGTGGGTCGGCCACGGTCACCATCTTCCTGCCGGACAACACCTCGATCAATACGTTCTTCAAGTACGGCCCGGAACCGGGCGACACGACCGACCATTGGTATGAGTTCCTCTATGATGGCGGCACGGGTGCGGAGTTCTTCGACGACGACGCGGACGGCGGCACGGACCGCATCGTGCTGCACTACATCGACGGCCAGCGCGGTGACGACGACCTGCTCGCCAACGGAGTCATCGTCGATCCCGGCGCGGCCGCGTTCCAGCCCAACAGGCCGCCGACGATACTCCCCCAAAGTTTCGACGTCGCGGAAAACGAAACCTCGGTTGGCAGCGTTGTTGCCGCGGATTTCGACCTGCCCGGCGACACGCTCAGCTTCAACCTTACCGGCAACGGCGCGGATCACGCCATGTTCTCAATCACGGATGACGGCGTATTGAGCTTCAAGGCCGCGCCCGATTTCGAGACGCCGCTTGATTCCGATGGTGACAACCTCTACGAAGTCGAGGTGCGAGTCCAGGACGCGGCCGGCGAGAGCGCTACGGCGACCGTCAGCGTGACGGTGCAAAACCAGGCGTCGATCACCGGCTCCGTCTTCGTGGATTCGGACCAGGACGGACTGTATGACGCCAACGAAATGGGCATCGACGGCGTGCTGCTCGAACTGCTCGACGAGTTCGGCAGCACGGTCGTCGACGGTCTGGGCAATGACGTCACGGCACTCACCAGCGACGGCGGCTTTTACCTGTTCGAGGATCTCGACCCCAATACCTACCAGGTGCGCGAAGTGCAGCCCACCGGTGTTGATGATGGGGCCGAACAGCTCGGTTCCTTGGGCGGGGCGATTGTCGCCAACGACACGATGCAACTCACCCTGCAACGGACCGACGCTCTCGATTACGTCTTCGCGGAAATTGGTCTTTCGGTGAGCAGCGGGGACACGGCCACCATCGGTTTCTGGCAAAACAAACATGGCCAGTCGCTAATAGCACAGGGCGGAACGGTGCTGGTCGATTGGCTCTCGGCAAACTTCAATAACATCTTCGGTGATTCGCTCCTCGCGGCCTCCGGTCAGGACGTGGCCGATTTCTACCGCAACGAGCTCTTCAGGCAGAAAGGCAAAAAGTCAGCCGGCCCTGCCAAGGTCGACGCTCAATTCATGGCGGTCGCGTTCGCAACATTCTTCACCAACCGCAATCTCGCCGGTCTTCTGGCCGCGGACTTCGGCTTCAACGTAACCGATACCGGCATCGGTACGAAGCTCGTCAATGTTGGCACGAGCGGCGCTGCCTTCGGCAACGATGTGGAAGACCATAGCAGCCTGACCATCATGCAACTGCTGCGGGCCACCAACGCATTGACCGACATGCCAGATGGTCAGAGCGGCTTCGCCTACATCTACGACATGAACGGCGATGGCATCATCGACCCGGAGGAAGCCCAGTTGCGTTCGATGGCCAACCAAATCTACTCGGACATCAACGAACAGGGAGATTTCTAAGCTGCGGCCCGTTGAAAGGTCCAATACACCCTAGCCCATCGTATCGGAAATCCGTGGCGCGTGAAACGCGCCGGGAAACCACCGGTTCCTCGAACCGATCGGCGGCGCCGCCGGTATCGTCCGATGTGTCAACACTTCCGCCCCCAGCACGCGTTGGTCGCACCGACATCCGCATCTGGACACAGGTCACTATCCTGCGTTTGCTTTTCCGGTGTGTAAGAATTCGGGACGTACCGGTCTTCGCACCATTCCCACACGTTGCCGTGCATGTCGTATAAGCCGAATGCGTTTCGTTTGAACTGACCGACCGGGGCCGTCTGGTGGTAGCCATCTTTGGGTTTTGCCGCCGGTCGGTCGCCGACATTAGCAAACGCCGGCAATTGCTGCGGATCATTACCAAACGTGTAAGCTGTTTTGGTCGCTCCGCGGCAGGCGAATTCCCACTCGGCTTCACTCGGAAGCCGATATCGTTTCTTCTCTTTTTCGCTCAACCAGCGGCAAAATGCCTTCGCGTCGTTCCAACTCACCAGCACCACCGGATGGTCGTCGGTTTGCTTGAAGCCCGGAGACTTCCAGGTGTACTTCCCGTTCATTTCGATCGATCCCACCTCGTTCACTCCCCAACCGCCTTTGCCGTCGCGCTGGCCGTCCGTCTGGTACTTCGCATCTCGGACAAACTGTCGGAACTGTCCGACCGTAACCTCATGCGTTCCCAGGTAAAACCCTTTCGTCAATTCCACCTCATGCTGCGACTCCTGACTCTCGCGGCCTTGCTCGCTTTCAGGCGAGCCCATCGTGAACTTCCCCGGCGGGGTGTATACCAACCGCATGCCGACGCTGTTCTTGATCTCGCTGCCTTGCTTCGGCTCTTTGGCCATAACAACTGTCGCGAACCCAAACGTGACGGCAATCACAGCAACGATCAGCGGCAGAGACTTGATCATGAATTGTTCCTCGGTTCGC
>JADFKK010000401.1 GCA_022564995.1 Planctomycetota bacterium
CGCTGGCTCACGCGCGCAGCGAGCGCCTTCCCATGCTCTACCAGGAATTGCTCAAAGCCGTTGCTTCTCATGAAATCGGTAACCGACCAGACCGTCTCGAACCACGACAACGAAAACGAAGACCCAAGCCGTACGCCCTCATGACCAAACCCAGAAACGAAGCCCGAAGGCGATACGGCAAAACACGTTAGAGAAATATCAGTGCCATTCAGTACTGAGTACTGAGTACTGAGTACTGAGTACTGAGTACTGAGTACTGAGTACTGAGTACTGAGTACTGAGTACTGAGTACTGAGTACTGGAGACTGGAGACTGGAGACTGGAGACTGGAGACTGGAGACTGGAGACTGGAGACTTGGAAAAGCGAAAGCATCGTTTCCCTAGTCCCTAGTCCCTAGTCCCCATCCCCTAGTCCCCAAAGTGACCTGTGAAGAGTCGAAATTCAGAACCTAACACTGTAGAACCGATGAGGCTGGAGAGAATCGCCATGAATTGCGATCAGGTTTTCGACATTCTCACGCGCGGACCGTTTCCTGCCGGCGAGCCGTCGGACGAGGCCGTGGAATGGCACTTGGAAGGCTGCGACAGTTGTAACCGGCTGGCCGAGGCGCTGCGCCCCGCCGTGGAATTGCTGCACGAGGCGATCGTCGATGACGAGGCCGACACGCTGCCCGGCTATTCGGGTCGACTGGCCTTCGAGGAGATGCCGTGGAGCGACGCCGACAGCAGTGAGTCCGGTGACAGCAAAGCGGGGCGCCTAGCGATCCAACGCCGGCCGATGCTGCGTCGGGCCGTGCTAGGCGATGGCAAGACACAACGATTGTGGCGATTCGCCGCGGCCATGGCCCTGGGCGTGATGCTGGCGTTGGGACTCAACGCGATGGGGGTTCCCGACGGGAAAAACACCCCCCCGGGCGCTGAGGGACTGCTGAGCCCCGGCTCGCACGGTCTGGCGCAATTGGTGGCGCTAAACTTGCCGGGATTCTGTTTCGAGGCGCGCAGCGATGCGGTTGATATAATGAATTCTGAGGCGATGACGACCGCGCCGGTCGATCGTCGCAAATTCGCATGTTGCGCGCGATGCCACGCCGAGGGTCGCGTCCGGTCGGTCTCGATGGAAACGACCAGCGCGGTCGTGCGAAGCTGCCAGGTTTGTCATTCGAGTTGATGGCCCGCCGAAACTGCCTGCAAAAACTGCTCGCCATGAACGACAACTATCCTCACGCCCTCGAAACACGGCCCGTCCCATCGAGCGGCGGAAGATTCGATAAACTGTTTCGCCTCGGCAACATCATCAGCGTGGTGACCATCATCCCCGCGTTTTTCTTTCCCTACCTGCTGATGTACTTCTTGCTGCTGTTGGGTATCGCCATCGCCCTGGCGGCGTTTCTGTTGGTCATCCAGATGCCGGTTGTCGTGGTGGCCCGGGTCATGGAGCGGACGCGGATAGAACAGCCGCGACCGGGCGAGCGGTTTGAGGTGTGATGGAGCAACGCGGTCTGCTTCGCCGCGAACGGCTATTCAGACCCGCTTGCGGAGCTTCTCGGCCAGGCGGCTGAGTGCTCTGCTGCAATCGGCTTCGTCGAGGTGGGCCTGGATCAGGCTCATCCCGGAGGTGTCGGCCCAGGCGGCGCGGAGCGCCGCGTCGAATTCGCCCTCGGTGCGGACCTCGTAACCGGTGCCGCCGCCGAGCACTTCGGGCAGCTTGTGGAAGGCCCAGGGCTGGATGTCGTTAAACGCCCCGGGATGCAGAAAGCGTTCGGTGCCGTAACCCTTGTTGTCCAGCACGATCACCACGGTCGGATAACCGCGCCGCACGATCGTGGAAAGCTCCATCCCGGTCATGTGAAAGGCCCCGTCGCCGACGATCACCACGGCCCGAGAATCAGGCCGGGCGACCTGCGCGCCGAGGGCCGCGGGCACGGAGAAGCCCATCGAGGTGTAATAGGCCGGGCTGAGAAACTCGGTGTGGCCGTGGGTAACCAACTCGGTGGCCGCGAACAGCGCATCGCCGATGTCGGCGATCACAATCGTCTTGTCGTCGATCGTCTCGTTCAGCCGGGCAATCAAGCGCGTGATCGTGATCGGCTCGTCGGGCCGCAACTCAAACGTCTCCTTGTCCAGCGACGCCAACACCGGCGGCTTACAAACCGTCGGCGGCGAGGGCTTGCGGTCGGCCAGCTCGCGCAGGAAATCGTGCAGCAGCACGCCGTGATAATAATGATGGCCGATGCGCAACTGTTCGCTGGTGGCGTAAATGCAGCGGCCGGGATCGAGATTGGCGGTGTAGATGCCGAGGTTGATGTCGGTCATGAAGGTGCCGAGCAAGATCACGCAGTCACTCTCTTCGACGAACTTCGTCACCGCCGCGTCTCCCAGCGCCCCTTCGTACAGCCCGACGTACAGCGGATGGGTCTCGCGGATGACGCTCTTGCCGAGCATCGTGGCGGTGATCGGAATGTTGGAACCCTCGGCTAGGCGCAGGAGTTCGTCCTGCAGGGCGAAACGGTGAATCTCCACCCCGCCGATGATGACCGGCTGGCGGCAGTTGGAAATCAACTCGGCCGCCTCATTGACCGACTCGGCAAGCGCCGCCGGGTCACTGACCGGCTCCTGCCGCTGAAACTGATGCGGCACGCCCGGCACGACGCCGACCATGTCGCGGGGCAGTTCGATGTAGACCGGCCGCTTGTAACGCGACGCCGCGTCGAGCACCCGATCGATCTCGCGAAAGGCCACCAGCGCGTCGTTCAACTCCGTGCCGGCGATGCAAAGCTTCTCGAACACCTCAAGCTGCGTGCGGAAGTCGCGCACGCGATGATGCAGCAGCGGATTGTTGAACCGCTCGCGCAGGCCCGGCGAGCCGGTGATCAACACGACCGGCGATTTCTCGGCATACGCCCCGGCGATCGAATTGCAGAGGCTGAACCCGCCGACGCAGTAGGTCACACAAACCGCGCCCATGCCATGCACCCGGGCGTAAGCGTCGGCGGCGAACCCGGCACAATCTTCCCGCGTGCAGCCGATCACCTCGATCGGGCTTTCTTCCAGGTCGTGATAGAAGCTGAGTATGTAGTCGCCGGGAATGCCGAATATGTGGTCGATGCCGTAATCTTGCAGCCGGCGGATGAGGTATTGGCTGATCGACATGCCAGCCACGACCGTCGCGTCGGGCACCTCGCGCTCTAAATCGGGCTGGATGGGGATGGTATCGGCAGGAGTCATGGCGGTCGGTATTGCTGCGATGGGGAAAAGGGGACAGGTACATTTTGTGCGAAGCACCCTCCGGGCCGTTCCGGCAAAATGTACCTGTCCCCTTTTCCTGAGGTTAATTCCGGACAGCCGCTGGGCGCGGCAAATCCGCAAGCGGCGGCGGGGTTGTTGTAGCATATTTTACCCAATTCCCGCAGCCCGCTTGCGTATTGGCGGCAAGGGGCGATCCGAATGCGTGAAATTGCCCATCACCGTAACCCGACTCATCGGGTTTAGGAACCGCACGAATGGGGTCGCCACGAGCCTTCCCCCTGCCATGCCCCGCCATGTTGAATTATCATTGGCTCTATGGCCGATGCCGCCGCAGCGACTGCTGATTCCGCACAAGCCCGCTTGCGGGTGATGATCCTGGGCACGGGCGAGCGCGCGAATGTGCTGGCCGAGGCGTCGCGGCTGCGGCCGTTGATCGAAGAACAGGCCGACGTGGTGCATTGCGATTTGCAGGGCACCGATGACCTCTCGGCGGTCGAGGCCGATTTGGCAATCGTGCTTGGCGGCGATGGGGCGATCTTGCGCTCAGCGCATCAGATGGGATCGCGACAGGTGCCGACGATCGGCGTCAACTTGGGGAAGTTGGGATTCCTGGCCGACCTCGATCCCGACGAACTGCTAGCGGTGCTGCCGGACATCTGTCGCGGTGAGTATCGGGTCGTCGAGCATTTGATGTTCGACTGTCACGTCACCGACGGCGAGGGAAACACCGTCTGCCGGCACACGGGGCTCAATGAGGCGGCCGTGTTTGCCGGGCCTCCGTTCGCGATTTTGCAGATCGATCTTTACGTTGACGCCGAGTTGGCCACTTCCTATAGTTGCGACGGCCTGATCGTCGCCACGCCGGTCGGATCGACGGCCCACAGCCTGTCGGCCGGCGGACCGATCCTGCGGAAGAACCTGCAAGCCTTCGTGATCTCGCCGATCAGCCCGCACACGCTGACCAATCGGCCCGTGGTTGATACGGCCGATCGCGTGTACGAGTTGGTTGTGCCCGATCCGCACGAAGGCACGACGCTGGTGGTCGACGGCCGGGTGACGTGCAACCTGAAGGCCGATTACCGGATACGAATCGCCCGAGCAGAGCACTCGTTCAAGCTGGTCGAAGTGCCCGGTCACGGATATTACCACACGCTCCGCGAGAAGCTCGGCTGGGGCGGGCGGTTGAAGTTGAAGGGTTAGTCGTTGTTCGCTCCGCGAACGAAACGTATCGTTCGCGGAGCGAACAACGACTGTCCGTTAAGTTCGCGGAGCGAACAACGACTATCCTCGAAAGGAATCGAGCATGCTGCGGCGATCTCTTGCCACGTTGTTGGCCCTCACCATACTCCTAGCGCCGCAGATCGCGGCGCGTGCCGATGACGCGCCGGCCAAAAAAACCTATGAACTGAAATACAAGTTCAAGAAAGGCAGCGTGGTGCAGACCAAGGTGACGCATCAGGTGGCGATCAAGACGCAGGTCAAGGGTAAGACGCAGACGGCCACCACCTTGAGCGTCTCGATCAAGGTGTGGCGAATTACCGATGTCGATACGGATGGAAACATCACCATGATCCACTCGGTCGCCAGCGTGGAGATGACGCAGCAAATCAGCGAACGGGCGGCGGTCAGCTACGACAGCACCAAGGATAAAACGCCGCCGCCAGGATTTGAGAGTGTCGCCAAAAGCGTCGGCAAGCCGCTCACCCGAGTTACCTTCAGCCCGGAAGGCAAGATCCTCAACCGCGTCGAACTACACCCCCAGCCGAACGCCAACAAGGGCCAGATCGTGATGATCCTGCCGGACGGGCCGGTCGCCGTGGGCGCCACCTGGAAGGTGCCCCGCGTAGTAAAGGCCAAGCTCAAGGGCGGGTCGATCAAGAAGATAAAAACGCAGGTCAAATACACACTCAAGGAGGTCAAGGACGGAATCGCGGAGATCGACGTTAAGACGCAAATCCTCACGCCGATCCACAACCCCGAGATCGAAGTGCAAGTCATCCAGCACTTCACCAACGGCACGGTCCACTTCGACATCGCCAAAGGCCTCGTGAGCAAGAAGGTGATCAACCTCGACAAGCGGGTCATCAACTTCAGCGGCGCAGGCACCTTCCTGCAATACCGAGCCCACTTCAGCGAAGAGACCCTCAGCATTAGCCAGCCGGTGGCCTCGAAGGCCGGATCGGGCGGAAAACGCAAGCCGCGGATTCGGCGCTAGTGCGGATTATTCATCAGCCGCGGGGCGCTAGCCCCCGGTTCTTGCCGCACTCTGTACGAACCGGGGGCTAGCGCCCCGCGGCTGATTGACAGACTGTTTTTCGTGTCGTCGACGCAACGCGAAAACCAGAAGCGGGTTAGCAAGGGCTCGACCGACGTCGGCGACACCTCTTGGCGCGTGCCGACCGGCGGGCTGCGGACCACTTGCCTGCCGTTTAAGAGCCCCGGCCACAGTTGGCAGAACGTCGCCAGCATCGGCTCCTCGATCGGCGAGAAAAGCACGCTCTATGCCGCCAAAACGCTGGCGGTCACCACGCTCGACTTGCTCGAAGACCCGCGGCGCGTCGCCGCCGCCCAGGCCGATTGGAAAGCCAAGATGAAAGCCCGCAAATACTTCAGCTTCATCCCCGAGGGGCAAAGCGTGCCGAAGAAGATACGGTGATACGTTATGGATGGGTGGCTGGCGGCTGAGCTTGCGAAGCCCCAGCATCGTACGGACTGGGCTCCGCAAGCTGTCGCCGGACGTCAGGTTGTGCCGCAATATTGGACGACTAGGTCCTTAACCAAGCGTACTCGTCTCGCTGAAAATACGAGAAAACTCGAAACCTTCCGTGGTTTTGCGGGTCTAATGGGTGTGAAGACAATCCCGTTACCGCGAAACATGGAGGGTTTCGAGTGAATA
>JADFKK010000402.1 GCA_022564995.1 Planctomycetota bacterium
CGGGGCAATCAACAGCGACAGCGCTGCTGCGATAAAACAAAGTCGTGTTTTCATATTCCGTTTTCCTTTCATGTGTCGTCAAATTGCCGGGCCGGGCGAACTTTTCTTGAGAGGGTCTAACTGACCCTCGGTCGGCTCCGCTCATCAGAACCACGTTTCGGTCATACATGGAACACGCTCCCGATCCCCCGGCAGCAAGCAAACAACGCCGTCCGGCGGGCGGCCGTGTGCCAACTCCTTGATGCGATAGAACGTCATTGCCGCGTCCACTTCGGCTTGCGTGTCCTCTTCCAAGAGCTTCGATACGTCTCTGTGTAATTGATCCATCCGCGGGTCGGGGTGCGTCCAGCGATACGAGAAGGCGGCTTCATCGAGCGGCCCGCGATGCGGCAGCGTCTCCGGGTGATTCGCCAACCAGGAGCCGGGCGGGATCAGCAAACGCACCGCGAATTGAATCGGGTCGACGTTGTCGATCAGCCCTTCACTCTCGACGAACTCGAGCACCTCGCAATAATCCTCCCACGTCGTCCACGGCGTAAAGGCGACCCAAGTCGGCCGCGGGGCGATGCCGGCATCGCGGACGAAGCGCATCGCGGACACGACTTCCTCGCGGGTATGATTCTTATCGAGGATCGTCAGCACCCGCTCGCTTAACGATTCAACGGCCGTGATGATGAACAGGCAGCCGGCCTTGGCAAACTCCGGCAAGTCTTCCCCACGTTTGAGCAGGTGCTCCACCTTGGCCGTAAAATCGAAGGTGAGCGACGGAAACTCGTCATGCATCGCTTGCACCACGCCGAGCGAATGCTTGGGGCCGTTAAGAAAATCGGGATCGCCGAAGGTGATGTGCGTCGCGCCGGCTTCGACTTGGCGGCGAAGGTCTTCGAGGACGATTTCCTTGGGCACGATAAAGAATCGGCCGCCGTAGACCGGCGGAATCGGGCAGTGCGTACAGAGGTGTAAACAGCCGCGGCTCGCCTCGACGTAACCCGCCGTGCGTTTTTCGCCGTTGTGGTCCAGTTGGGCATACGCTTCCAGCGGCGGCAGCCCATCGCGGGCCGGCACGGCGAACGACAGCCGTTCCAGGTGCGGCGACGCTTCGTGCTGCGGCTGAACGACCGAAAGCACCGGCAGCGAACTTTCCTGTTCGAGCGATTCAACGAGCGCGGTTAGCGGCCCGTCGTACTCTCCGCCGATGCACGAGTCGGCCCCGTGCGAGAGTAAATAGTCGCTGTTCAGCGCGGCGTACAAGCCGTAACAGCAGATGTGGCAGTCGGGGTTGATCTCGCGGATGCGGTCAATCACCCGCACTCCCAATCGCAGGGCCGTGTGCATCGGCACGGCGATCCCCACGAACCGAGCGCGGGCCGCCTTTTGTTCATCGAAATCCTCGACCGCGATGTCATTCACCTCGGCCTGGAAGCCGGCCTTCCGTAAGAAACCGAGCGGCATCGCCACGCCCAGCGGCTGATGCCCCAGCTCATAGCAAGAGATCAGCAGCACAGCGCCGGGTGAGCGAAGGTTCGTCGTCATACTGGTTAAACGCCAGTGGGAGGCTGTGGTTTCGCGCCAATGCGAGGATTCCATTATAGGACAACTACACGCTGTAACGACACCCTAACAGCCTATTGACGTAAGACTAAGTGTTCCAACGGGTTGTGGCCTACGGACTGGAGGTGATGAGCGCCGTGCTGTAGAATCGACCCTTTTGTCAGCAACGTCCGTAGCTGCCGGATTCAGCGGGTTCGTTTTTTTCAATGCCCTAGGAATCACGGCGACAGACAACGCTATCGGACTTTCGCCGCACCCAAAGGGCCAACGTATCATGCCGCTCAAAGTTGACTGGGCCGGGGTATTTCCGGCCGTGCCTACGCAGTTCAAAGACGATTTTTCGCTCGACCTGCCGGCAACCCGAGATCACGTCGAGGCGCTGCTGGCGGATGGCATCCACGGCCTGATTATGCTGGGCACGATTGGCGAGAACTGTTCGCTCTCGCTCGATGAGAAGGTCGACGTGCTCAAGATGACCGTCGAGGTCGCCCGCGGAAAGGTTCCGGTGCTGAACGGCGTCGCCGAGTTTACCACCAAGGCGGCCTGCGAAACATCGCAGGCATCGGAAGCGGCCGGCGTCGATGGCCTGATGGTGCTGCCGGCCATGGTCTATAACGCCGACGACCGCGAAACGATCAATCACTTTCGCACGGTGGCCGCCGCGACCCGGCTGCCGATCATGTGTTACAACAACCCGCCGGTCTATAAGGTCGACATCACGCCGGAGATGTTCCAGCAGATGGCCGATGTGGAGAATCTCGTCTGTATCAAAGAGGCCTCCGGCGACGTGCGTCGGGTGACCGATCTGTTCAACGCCTTGGGCGATCGCTACCTGATCTTTTCCGGCCTCGACGACGTGGCGCTGGAGAGCATCATGCTCGGCTGCACCGGTTGGGTCTCCGGCCTGGTCGACGCCTTCCCCCGCGAGAACCGGCTGATGTGGGACGCAGCCACCAGCGGCGATTACGCTCGGGCGCTGGAAATCTATCGCTGGTACATGCCGATGCTACATTTCGACAGCCATCCCAAACTGGTGCAATACATCAAGCTGACCTGCGCCGAGCTGGGTTACGGAACCGAAACCGTCCGGGCGCCCCGGCTGCCGCTCGTGGGCGAAGAGCGCGAACGGATTCTGAAGATTGTGCGGGAAAGTGTGGCGACGAGACCCTCGCAGGGAAATCCGAAATCCTAAGCACGAAATCCTAAACAAATTCTAATGACGAAATCTCGAATGACCAAAACAATCCGTGTTTTGGTCATTCGAGATTTTGAATTTGTTTCGGATTTCGGATTTCGGATTTCGTGCTTCATTCAGCCGCTGCGCGATAAGCACAGTTCGCGCCGACCAGATCGCTCAGGGCCATGCCGATCGATTTGAACAGAGTGATCTCTTCGTCGCTGGTCCGCAGCGGAACGGTGCCCAGGCACATCTCGGTGAGCTGGCCGACGACATGGTCCTTGGTGATGGCGCCTTCGGAGATCGGCACGAGAATCTCCCCGGCCTCCTTGAAACAATTGTCGCGGCTGTCGGCGTAGACCTTCGACTTAACGACCAGGGCCGTGTCACACTCGCGCTTGGTTGCGTGATGGTTGCCGATGAAGTCGGTGTGCGTGCCGGGCGTGATCCATTCGCCCAGGACGAGCGGTTCGTGCGAGCCGGTGGCGCTGACGATGATGTCGGCTTCGCCGCAAGCGGTTTGCAGGTTGTCGACGACGGAAAAGTCGAGGCCGGAAAGCTCGCCGGCCATCTGATCGACAACTTTTTTGGCGTTGGCCGGGGTGCGGCCCCAAACCAGCACGCGCTGCAAATCTCGCACGCTCACCTGCGCCCGAATGATGTACGTCGCCAGATTGCCGGTGCCCAACAGCAGCAGCGTCTGCGAATCTTTCCGCGATAACAACCGTGAGGCCAGTCCGGAAATCGCCCCCGTGCGGCGAAACGTCACGCTCGTGCCGTCGACCAACGCCAGCGGCTCTCCGTGGGCCCGATCGAACAGCAGAATCTTCGAGTACAGCGAGTCGTACTCGGGCCGAGGGTTATCGGGGAAATAGGTAAACGCCTTGACCCCGATCACCGACTCGTTCCAGGCGGGCAAGACCGCAAAGGCGTCGTGATTGTCTTCGCTATCGTCCAACAAGAAAACGCTCCGCGGCGGCATCGAAAACTTCCGCGAGAAGGCCTCCTGCAGGGCATCCACCAGATCGGGATATTGCAAAGCCGCGTGAACTTCCTCGGCGCTAATGATCTTCATCGTCGTGCTCTTGTGAGTCTTCTGAAAACGGGCCGGCCACTTGATTCAAAGACACACTATCGCACAATGGCCGGCGAAAGGTAATCCCCGGTACCGTCAAATCGCCGTCTATTGCAAACTCGGAAACGGTCGATCGTATTTGTCGGACATCTTACCCCGCAGCTTTTCGCTGCGACGATCAAGCTCGACGTCACGGCGGACGTGGCGCTGTGGAACACCGCCGTGCGTGGCGGCAGTTAACACCATCGCACGGTTCGTGCCGTGCTGGAATTGTTCCGAATACCAGTCGACGATCTCCTCGGCCAGGGCCTGGACCCGCACGTCGACCCAGCGCCGGTCGAGCCCGCGAATCGCTCTGACGGCGAATTCGGTGGAACGCAGATTACTTTCTTTGTTGCCCTTGCGCATGGCAACCTCCTTCGTCATGATCCGGTTCAGCGAAGTCCAGAACGCCAGCGTTCGCTTGCTCCACAAGCTCTTGGAATCTTCGCCCGCTTGGCGCCGCGACGTGGCCGAGCGATTGAGCGACGGCTGGCGACGGCTGGGCTGTTCGGTCGCCTGAGCAAGCTGGCCCGGTTTCGCCTGGGTGCCGGGTGCTGCCTTGCGGATATTCGCCTGCGGTATCTTGGCTTTGTCGGGAACATCCGTGGTGACTTCAGCAGACGCGGCAAGCCCGTCCGGCAACATTCGGGCGACGGCCACGCGAGCCCGATCGTTTTCCAACAGCCAAAATGTCCCGGCCAGAGCCAGCATGAAACCTCCGAGAATTAGCGTCGTTTCTCTTCGTCGTCGGCCACGTCGTTGTTGTTGCCGACGGCCCGGACGTCGTATGATTTCCACCGTAGTGGAAAATGGGTATCGATCGGAGTACATGTTATTGCCAAGCCCTCTCTTTCGGGTTTCCCCGTCAGAAAACGTGAGATAGGAAATTGCGAAGTGATCGAGGTCGGACGCCGTGTTTCGGGTCTGCGATTGGAATGCGGCACGAATGTGCGGTGTTGTACATTCCTGCGCAGCGGGCGTCACCAAAGCGTAGCTCACGGATGCAAATCGCGTCGGGCCGGGCGATTGATTTCGTCGTACGACCTGACGAGACGACATAATCGGACGCGCCGGCGGCGTCATCATCGGCACAAACGATGTAAGAGGCGTCTCCTCGACGAGGGGCAGATGGAGATTTACCAAAATACAAGCACGCGGCGCAAGCAAGTCGATCTACGAGGCTCACTTGCTTGCGCTGCGTGCTGATATTGTTTTTCCCGCCGTTCGCCCTAAAGCGCCCGATCAAGATCGGCCCACAAATCGTCGAAGTCTTCCAGCCCGACGGACAGCCGAACCAATTCGTCGGTGATGCCGTGGGCGATGCGATCGTGAGGATCGTAACTGGCGTGCGACATCGAGGCGGGCTGTTCGATCAGCGATTCAACGGCTCCCAGGCTGACAGCGAGTTGGAACAGCTCCGTCGAATCGACCACCCGCTTGGCCGCGTCGAAATCGCCCTCCACCTCGAAGCTGAGCATCGCCCCGAAACCGCCGTCCATCTGCCGCGCGGCCGTTTCGTGTCCGGGGTGATCGGCCAGGCCGGGATACAGCACGCGGCGCACGCGGGCGTCGCCGCCCAGCGCCTCGGCCAGCCGAGCGGCGGTGTGGGATTGCTCGCGGACGCGCAGCTCGAGCGTCTTCAGCCCCCGGCTGCAAAGAAACGCCTCGTTGGGGCCCATCACGGCGCCGGTGGCGTTTTGGATGAAGTACAGCCGGTCGTAGAGGTCTTTGTCTTTGACGACCAACGCGCCGCCCAGCATGTCGCTGTGTCCGCCCAGGTATTTGGTCGCCGAGTGCATGACGACGTCGGCCCCCAGTTCCAGCGGCCGAGTGAGCACGGGCGTGGCGAACGTGTTGTCGATGCCCATCAGCAGGTCGTGCCGCTTGGCCAGATCCCCGCAGGCGGCAATATCGGTGATCGACATCAGCGGATTGCCGGGGCTCTCGATCCACAGCAGCTTCGTCTCCGGGCAGATAGCCGCTTCGACCGCAGCCAGATCGGTCGAATCGGCCAGCGTGATGCCGATGCCCGAGCGCTCGACAATTTTGTGTAGCAGCCGGTAAGTTCCGCCGTAGATATCCGAGCCGGCCACGATGTGATCGCCCGCGCTGAGCAACATCGTCACCGCGTGCGTGGCCGCCATGCCGGTGGAAAACGCCAGCGCGTGCGTGCCGCCTTCCAGCGAGGCGAGCGTCGTCTCCAGGGCCTTGCGAGTTGGGTTACCGCTGCGCGAATAATCAAACTCGCCCCACTCACCCGCCGCCGGCTGCAC
>JADFKK010000088.1 GCA_022564995.1 Planctomycetota bacterium
CCCGAGACCGCTTCGCTAAACTCAATCTCGACCCGATCGAGCGCCTCGTTACGAAACTGCGGCAGCACCGGCTCAATCGCCACCGTCGCCGCCAACATCTGCCGCGCCTCGAGCTGCTCCAGCCTACTATGCCAGTTCTTATTCGTGCGTTTGATCATGCTGACCTCTTCTCGTCGCCCAAGATCCTGGCGACGTACTACTGTGAAAGAAAAACTCGTAACGACAATGTTCCACCTACTCTCCTTGGCAGACCCACAAGTCGTTCGCGACGACTCTTCAGGGCGAAATGCCCGCGACGAACCCGGATTCGGCAGACCAGACTAAATCGAATACCATGGCCCAATATAACCGATCCCGTGAGAGAAATCACGCGAGGTCGTTTCCGCCCGCGTGCCGGGCCAGACTGGCCGAAAGCGGAGATCGCAAGAATCGGTGACCGCTCGTTCAACCGAGTCGACACGGCCTTCGCGGCAGCTGGGATCGAGGTATTCGTAGCCGCTGTTGGGGCGAGCCGCTCGACCCTTCGCTTTGGTTTTGCAATGCTGACAGGCGATCGTACCCGGTTGTCTTGGGCCGCTTACTCGACGGCACAGCGGTGGCCGAGTCAGCGATCTGCCCGGGAGCCGTCCAGTGCTGCGATAGTCCCGCAGAATCTGCATTGCATTGATCAGCGGCATTTGCTTGGCGGTGGGCTTGGTCCTGTTGGCGATCAGTTCGAGCTTGAGATCGCCCTGGATGTCGAGGACGAACTCCTTCCAGAGGGCGCGATCCGCCTTGCCGGCCTCTCGGGCGGCGTCGAAGTTTGCCAGCACGGTCTTGCCGTTGAGCTTGATATCGAAGACGCGCTGTTGTGGCTTGTCGCCCGGCAAGGCCGCAAAACCCAGCCGCACGCGGTAACGGCCCTTGGGGCCGTCGGGCTTCGTGACTGGCACCGCGCAGCTTTTTAGCCCTTGCACCGCGGTGGCGAAGACGAACGGCACCACTTTTTTTTGGTCTTGGCGTCTTCGCCGATGATCGCCTGGCCGCGAACCGGTTTGAGCAGTCGCGCCAACGCGTCGCGTCCGCTGGGCAGCGCGCCGCCGGCGGCCGCGGCCTCCGACACGATCAGGTCGGCAAAGCGCGGCGGGAAGGGAAGCACCTCTCCCGGCCTCCGCACCCAGATGAGGATCCGAGAGACGTGCAGGTTCGCCCGGCTGGCTGCTTGGCGCGCGGCGGCCGCTTGCGCCTCGTCAGCGAAGACCGCACAGATGTGCAGCTTCGTCCGCACGGCCAACTCGCGGGCCAACTCGCCGGTTGTGCAATCAAGCACCAGAGCATAGCCCTCTTGAATGCCGGCCTGCTTAACGATCGCCTCAGCCGCCGCGGCCAGCGACGTGCCGGTGCCGAACGGCCGCGCGTCGACCGGCTCCTTAACGACGCCAAACTGCTTGGCGCCCTTGGGGGCGTAGGCGTAGATCGTGCCGCTGCTGGTGCTCACGAACAGGCGTCCGCCCGCGGCGATTACTTCGTTGGGCCACTCGGCGATTTCGGCCGACCATAGTTCCTTGCCGTCGTTGGCGCTGTGTGCGAAGACCTTGCCGTCCACGCCCTTATCGCCGTTCTGGCGATACCGGATGCTGTAAACCACACCGTCGGTGGCGATCACCGCGCACAGATCGGGATTGTGCATCAGCGGCGCGCCGCGCGAGGGGTGATAGCCCTGGATCGAACCGGAATCCATCGTGTAGCCCTTGATGTCGGTCGACCAAGCGTCCGACATTTTGATCGTCTTTTTCTTCGTCTTCGGATCGACCACCTCGGTCAGGGTCTTCGCGCCGTTGCCCGTATAGAGCTTGTCGTCTTGGACCGCTCCGAGGAGCGTCATGAATGTGCCGCCGTAACCGGGGCTGCGCGGGTCGGTGCCGGCCCAGGCGTCGTGACGGCCGTCGCTGCGCTTGAACGAATTGAAGACGGCCCAGCGGAACGGCTTGACGTCGTTGGGCACATAGAGATTTTCTTCGGTCGCGTAGATGTTTCCGTTCGGCGAGAGGGCCCAGCGGAAGAGTGTCTCGCAGTGCGTGTCGTTTTTCCAAAGCAGCTTGCCGGTCTTGGCGTCGAGCGCGATGACGTAGGTGCCGTCGTGAGGGAACGAGCCGCTGCCGAGATCGGCAGCTCGTAGCGGCTCCGCTGCGGCGTAAACTCGGTCGTCTGCGGGCCGCGAAGCTCGACGGGGTGTTGTGACTGCCGCGAGCGGAACACCCAGATCAAATCGAGCGGCGGCGCCACCTTGTCGCGGGTCGCCGCCGTCATCTCGCGGTCGTGCCGGAACATAGGCCAGTCCGCGGCCGGCGCCGTCAAGGAAGTTACGGACAGCATCAACGCAGCGACCCATCCCCGCCAGGCACACCACAGGTTTCTTCGTATCGGATACCTCATCAGACACCTTTCGAGTTGAACCCTCCCGGGCTTTGAGCTATAAGACTCGCATTATAGCAGCGACCGCAAGCATCTGTCACGATCACCATGAATGGCCTACCGAAGACCTGTCCCATATCCGAGCGTGTGCCCTTGAAACCCGAACGTCTTGTCACGATGACACGCCGCAGCGTGCTGTCGATAAGGCCGAAGCGTACGTCGACGACCCGGTGGTTTGGGGTTACCATGTTTTCGATGAGCCGGGCCGCAAGAAGGTGCCCTACAAGACGTTCGTTGAAAAGATGCAGGCGTTTCACAAGCTCGATCCGACTCGTCCGGCCTAGATCAACCTGAACGAGCGGGACAATCCCCGCCGATAACGAAGCCAATATCCGCCCTAGCGTCTATGCGGCGTTGGCCTACGGCGCCAAGGGAATCCAGTGGTGGGCATGGCGACCGTACAACGATGATGCGGCGAACATCAACGCCCAGCTCAAGGTGCTCGGGCTCGTGTTGATCGAGCTGCGGTCGGTATCGTCGGTAACAATGCTTGACCGCAAGACCGGCGGGTGGGCGGAGCGACCACTCACGAGAAAGGGTGCCCAACATGCGCTGTCCCACAAACTGGCCCCCGGCGACGGCATGCTGTTGCGCGTCATCCGCGACAGGCAACGCCGTGAAGGACTTTGGCACGGGAAATACAAGCACGACGCGCAAGCGAGTGTGTCTAAACACGCTGGGACTCACTCGCTTGCGCGTCGTGCTTGTATTGGCGGCTGCGCTAGTCCAGCGATTTTCGTGGTCTTAGTTTTCGGCCCGTCTGGCCCGGAATCTGAGAGTAAACGCACCTTGACCTAGTCGTCGGCCATTGACGTCAACCTGTTTTCGTGCAAAGACGTGGAGGATGCCGGATTTAACGTATTTGTCCCAACTCTTGGGGAGTGGGATCTGCGGTTGTTTCTTCTTGCCGGGTATTTTACCACCCAACGGATCGGTTCTCTTCGAATCCAATGAAGATTAACCTGAACCGTGCCTGCTAAAGAGGTTGCGACCGGGATTCGCGACCCAGAAAATCGCTGGACTAGCGCAGTGTCCCCCTGTCGGCAGGATCGATCGTGGAAGTGATTCTCACTGAGAAGCCATCGGTCGCCCGCGAGATCGCGGCGTTCGTTGGTGCCCGGACGCGGCACGATGGATACCTGGAAGGAAGCGGGTATCAGATCACCTGGGCCTACGGGCATTTGGTCGAGTTGAAGGAACCGCACGACTACGATCCGGCCCTAAAGCGGTGGTCGCTGGAATCGCTGCCGTTCGTCCCCGCGCGGTTTGAGTTGAAGCTCATCAAAGACACACGGTCCCGGCAACAATTCAACGTCATCAAGCGACTGTTCCAAAGCGCCACGCGGATTATCTGTGCCACCGATGCAGGTCGGGAGGGCGAGTTGATCTTCCGTTACATCCTGGCCATGACCGGCTGCCAAGGAAAGCCGCTTCGCCGGTTATGGCTCAGTTCGCTGACTCCCTCGGCGATTCGCGAAGCACTTGGGCGACTGCGGCCCGGAAGCGATTACGACCGGCTGTACGCCGCGGCCCGCTGCCGTAGCGAGGCCGATTGGATCGTGGGCCTGAATGCCACGCGTAACTACACGGTCCGCTATGGAACGCAGGGATTGCTGTGGACCGTGGGCCGTGTCCAAACACCCGTGTTGGCCATGATCGTCCAGCGGGATGACGAGATTCGCACGTTCAAGCCGGAGCCGTTCTGGGAACTGATGACCCGCTATCGGGACGTGATCTTCAAGTATCGCCCAGGCCGTTTCTCGCAGGAAAGCGATGCCCAGTCGCAACTACAGAACATCCAGGGTCATCCGTTCACGATCACCAAGGTCGATCGCAAGGAGGAAAGGAGCCAGCCGCCGCAGCTCTACGATTTGACCGAATTGCAGCGGGACATGAACCGCCGCTTCGGATTTTCTGCAGATGCCACCCTAAAAGCAGCCCAGGCGTTGTACGAGGCCAAGCTGATCACCTATCCGCGAACCGACTCGCGATACCTGACTAGCGACATGAAAACGCAGATCCCCGGGGTCTTGCGGAAGCTGAAGCCTTACCGACCGCAGGAAATCGACCGGCTGAATCTGAACGCGCTGCCTTTCACCGGCCGCATCATCAATGATCGAAAGGTCAGCGACCACCACGCGATCATCCCCGCCGGCAACTTGCCGGAGAGTCTTCCGTCGACCCAGCAACGCGTGTTCGATTCCGTCGTCACGCGGCTGATTGCGGCTTTCTATCCCCCGTGTCTGAAAGAGGTCACCACGGTCGATGGCACGGCCAACCGCAAACCGTTTCGCGCCCGGGGCGTGCGCGTGGTCCGCCTGGGCTGGACAGAGCTTGAGGGGCGTGGCGGCAAGGATCAGCAAAGCAATCCGCAAGACGAACAGCAACCGTTGCCGGCGTTCACATCGGGTGAAAGCGGTCCGCACGAGCCGCTCATCAAGCAGGGCGAGACGTCGCCGCCGCACCACTTCACAGAAAACACGCTGCTGGGTGCCATGCAGACGGCGGGCAAGTTGGTGGACGATGACCAGTTGAAAGAGGCGTTGAAATCAAAAGGGCTCGGCACGCCGGCCACGCGCGCGGCGATCATCGAGACGCTGCTCCGGCGCCGCTACATCCAGCGCGACAAGAAGAAACTGCTCGCCACCGACTTGGGCCGATACCTGGTGGCGATCGTGCGCGACGTCGATTTGAAGTCGCCCGAACTGACCGGCCAGTGGGAAGCCAAGCTGCGGGACATCGAAGCGGGGCGGTTGGCGCCAGAGCGATTTATGGAAGAAATATCGCAGTACACCACCCGGATTGTTCGCGAGGCCGAAGACGAACGGATTGACGAACTCAACTGGGGGAGCTGTCCACGCTGTGGATGCCCGGTCATCCGGGGAAAGCGGGGCTACGGTTGCTCGGGCTGGAAGGACGGATGCAAGTTCGTTCTTTGGCCCACGTACAAGGATTGTGAACTCGACCCGGCCGACATCCGCGAGTTGTTGCAGCGTCGCGTGCTCTTGCGGCCGATCGAGCTTGCCGGCGCCGGCCGGGTGATCCTGGCCCTGACCTGCACCGGCGAAGTGACGGAGATTGCCGTACCGAGGAAAGAGCAGCAAGCAAGCGATATCAAACGGAAACCGTCCGGCGGCGAACGATCACGGAAGCGCTCCACGAGGGGCGGAAAAGAGGATGCAGTCGCCGCCGCGTCTGCCAAGCTTGGGAATTGTCCCTTGTGTGCTGCTGAAGTCCGGGAGCAGCCAAGATCCTACAGTTGCAGCGGATGGAAGCAGGGATGCAAGTTCGTCATCTGGAAAATGATCGCCGGCAAGAGGATCAGTCGCCCAGCGGCCAAGACGCTGTTGGCAAAGGGCCAAACCAAGCGGTTGAAAGGTTTCAAATCAAAGGCTGGCAAGCCCTTCGAGGCGCGATTGAAACTGGTCGACGGCGAAGTGCAGCTTGATTTTTCATCCTAGCCTCGCTGGCTTTCTCTCATGCGGCGCTGTGATATCGGCGATTTATCCCACCCAAATGGGCCATATAAAATCACTGGACCAATACAACCTGTCGGAAAACAAGGTACAGCCATCGACGATTCGTCGCTCCACTGCATCACCGTCTCGCTCTACTGTCGAACAACCTTGCTGGTGAGCTACCTATCTTCTTCCGCACTCGGATCAGTTTTTTGCCAGGCAACAGGTGGATCTTATCTGTTGCTCATTCTACAGGTGACGCGAGCGGCCGGCACGTACTTTGTTGTTTTCAGCCGGAAGGCCGCCGACACCGCAGGCGTCTGACATGTCGCCAGGAATCGTCGCGCCGCGCTGTGCCGGGACGTGGTTTCGGCCCGACTTGCCCAAGATCGCGAGTCAAAATAGGCAAAGTCAATGGATCACGACATCGTCGAGCATCTGCGAGCCTATCGGTCTAACGCATGACGCCGTATCCTGGGGGCGGGTGGTGCAAGGCATTTTCCGCCAGGACGCCATCGGCTTGCCCCCGATGGCAACACCGTCGTTCATTTAAGGCTCGCTGAGATCAAACAATGCATACGGAACTTGCGGTTCTCGGCGGCGGGCCGGGTGGTTACTCGGCGGCCTTCCTTGCCGCCGATCTGGGCATGCAGGTCACGTTGGTCGAAGCCGAATCGCGGCTCGGCGGCACCTGCCTCTTGAAAGGCTGCATTCCGTCCAAGGCCCTGCTACACGTCGCGCGAGTCATCGCCGAAGTCGACGAGTTGCGTGAAGACTGGGGCGTCGAGTACGACACGCCGCGTATCGCGGTGGAGCGGGTCCGCGCCCGAAAAGAGAAAGTTATCAAGACACTCTCCACCGGGCTAAAGAAACTCGCCAAGGCCCGCAAGGTGAACCTGATCAACGCCCGCGGTGTTTTCGAGAATTCAACGACACTGCGTTTGGGTGGCGACGACGATTCGGTTCCAGAGGGCGGCCTGTTGACGTTCGATCACGCGATTCTGGCCACGGGTTCGCTGCCGGTGATTCCGCCGGCTTTCGACATCGGATCGGATCGGGTGATCGATTCGAGCGGCGCGCTGGAGCTTGTTGACATTCCCGAAACGATGTTGGTGATCGGCGGCGGATATATCGGTTTGGAAATGGGGACCGTGTACGCTCAACTCGGAACGCAAGTGAGTGTCGTCGAGATGCTCGACGGGTTGTTGATGGGCGCGGACCGCGACTTGGTCAAGCCGCTCAAGCGGCGGCTCGACAAGTTGTTTGACAAGCGGATCTTCCTCAACACGAAAGTCGGTTCGCTGGCCGACGTCGGCGGCGCGGTGGAAGTGGCGTTCGAGGGTCCGGGAAAATTCGGCACCGAGCGTTACGACCGCGTGTTGGTCTGCGTGGGACGGCGGCCCAACAGCCGCGACATGGGGCTGGAAAACACCGGCGTTAAAATCGATCCACAGGGCTTTGTCGTCTGTGACAAGCAGCAAAGAACGGCCGACCCGCACATTCTCGCGATCGGCGACGTGGCGGGTGAGCCGATGCTGGCTCACAAGGCCACCCACGAAGGACGCATCGCCGCCGAAGTGTTGCTCGGCAAGCCGGCCGAGTTCGACAAACGGGCCATTCCGGCGGTCGTGTTCACCGATCCGGAAATCGCCTGGGCCGGGCTGACCGCGGAGGAAGCCAAGAAGTCGGGCCGCGAGTTCACCGTGGCCGCGTATCCGTGGGCCGCCAGTGGCCGCGCGCAGGCGATCGGCCGAGTGGACGGGCTGACCAAATGGATCGTCGATCCACGGACCGAACGGGTTCTCGGCTGCGGCATCGTCGGACCGGGCGCGGGAGAGTTGATCGCCGAAGCCGTCCTGGCCATTGAGATGGGCTGTGTCGTGCGCGACCTCACCGAATCGGTGCATCCCCATCCGACGCTGAGCGAGACCCTGATGAACGCTGGTGAAGTTTTTTACGGAACTGCGACCGAGATTTATAAACCAAAGCGGTAACGCCGCTAGAGGGCATTCCAAAACCGTGTTGGTCGTCCCAATCGTAACCCGAAGCGTAAGCGAGGACTGGGAAATCAAGCGAAATCCCTCGCTCACGCTTCGGGTTACGATGGTTTTGAAATGCCTTCTAGACACAAAAGGATTTCGACGATGGCAGATGCAAAAACAATGGAGCGTGCCGCGAAAGAGCACGTAGAGCACGTAGAGCCCTATGTCGAACAGACGTTGGACGTCGATCCCGCGGAAACCGCGGAGTGGATTGACTCGTTGGAGTACGTCCTTAATCACCGCGGATCGGATCGCGCGAAGTATCTGATCTCGGTGCTCGATCAAAAGGCACGGCAGGCCGGGGTTGACATTCCCACGGCGTCGAACACGCCCTACATCAACACCATCCACGTCGACAAACAGCCGCCCTACCCTGGCAACCGCGAAATCGAACGACGCATCAAGAGCATCATCCGCTGGAATGCGATGGCCATGGTCACGCGGGCAAACCGGCAGGCGGACGGTATCGGAGGACACATCTCCACCTATGCGTCGGCGGCCACCCTGTACGAAGTTGCCTTCAACCATTTTCTCAGAGGGCGGGGCGGCGGGTTCGACGGCGATCATGTCTACATTCAGGGGCACGCATCGCCCGGGGTTTACGCCCGTGCGTTTCTGGAAGGCCGCCTGAGCGAACAGCACCTGAACAACTTTCGCCGCGAACTGCAACCGGACGACGGCCTCTCGTCGTATCCGCATCCGTGGCTGATGCCCGATTTTTGGGAGTATCCCACCGTATCGATGGGGCTGGCGCCGATCATGGCCATCTATCAGGCCCGCTTCAACGAATATCTGCGCGACCGCAAATTGAAAGACACGTCGAACCAAAACGTGTGGGCGTTTCTTGGCGACGGCGAGTGTGACGAGCCGGAGACGCTCGGCGCGATCACGCTGGCGTCGCGCGAAAAACTCGACAACTTGATCTTCGTCATCAACTGCAACCTGCAGCGGCTCGACGGTCCGGTGCGCGGCAACAGCAGCGTCATCCAAGAACTCGAAGCGATCTTTCGCGGGGCGCGGTGGAACGTGATCAAGGTGATCTGGGGCGACGACTGGGATCCGCTGCTGGAAAAAGATGAGCAAGGCCTGTTGGTCAAACGCATGGGTGAGGTGGTCGACGGCGAGTATCAGAAATACAAGAGCAGCTCCGGCGCCTACATTCGAGAACATTTTTTTGGCAAGTATCCCGAGCTGCTCGAGCTGGTCAAAAACTACTCAGACGACAAGCTGGAAAAAATGCGCCGCGGCGGACACGATCCGGAAAAAGTATTCGCCGCCTTCCAAGCCGCGGTTCAGTGCCAGGGCCGGCCGACCGTGATTCTGGCCAAGACCGTCAAGGGTTACGGTCTCGGCGAAGCGGGTGAAGGCCGAAACGTGGCCCACAATCAAAAGAAGCTCAACGAAGATGAGTTGCTCGAGTTCCGCAGCCGGTTCGGCATCCCGATTTCCGATGCGGACGTGGCCCAAGCGCCGTTCTACAAACCGGCCGAAGACAGCCTCGAATTGAAATACCTGCGAGAGCGCCGCGAGGCCCTCGGCGGCTTTGTCCCCAGCCGCTCAACGGCGATTCCGCAGATCGACGTGCCGGAACTCGACGACTACCGGGAATTCCTCGCCGGCAGCAAGGGCAAGGAGATGTCGACCACGATGGGCCTGGTGCGGCTCCTGTCGAAGTTGTGCCGCGACAAGAAAATCGGCAAGTACATCGTTCCGATCGTCCCGGATGAATCTCGCACGTTCGGCATGGAGGGCATGTTCCGGCAAGTCGGCATTTACGCGCATGCCGGCCAACTGTACGAGCCGGTCGACTCCGATTTGCTGCTGTACTACAAAGAGGCGCAGGACGGGCAAATACTGGAGGAGGGCATCACCGAGGCCGGGGCGATGTCGTCGTTCATCGCCGCCGGCACAGCCTATTGCCAGCACGGCATCAACATGATTCCGTTCTTCGTCTACTATTCGATGTTCGGCTTTCAGCGTATCGGTGATTTGATTTGGGCCGCCGCCGACATGCGGGCCAAGGGTTTCATGATCGGCGGAACGGCCGGCCGCACGACCCTCAACGGCGAGGGCTTGCAGCACCAGGACGGCCACAGCCTGCTCAATGCAATCGCCTTTCCCACCGTGCGGGCGTACGATCCGGCCTTCGCTTATGAGACCACCGTGATCGTGATGGACGGGCTGAAGAAGATGTATCAGGAAGGCGAGACGGCGATCTACTACCTGGCCGTCGAGAATGAAACCTACGCTATGCCCGAAATGCCGCCCGGCGTGGAGGAAGGCATCATCAAGGGCATCTACAAGCTGTCGTCCAGAGAAGCCGAAGGCGGCCAGGATCGCGTCCAATTGTTGGGCAGCGGGCCGATCTTGCGAGAGACATTGCGGGCACAGGAGATTCTGGCCGAACGATTCGGCGTATCGAGCGACGTGTGGAGCGTTACCAGTTATTCGCAATTGCGACGCGAGGCCCAGGCCGCCGATCGGTGGAATATGTTGCACCCGGCCCAAACGCCGCGCCGATCGTATCTCGAGGAAGTCATCGGCGGATGCAAAGGCCCCTTCGTCGCGGCGTCGGATTACGTCCGCTCGGTCGCCGAGCAGCTTACCCCCTGGATTCCCGGTGATTATTACGTGCTGGGGACCGACGGGATGGGCCGCAGCGAAACACGCGAGGCGCTGCGGCGCCACTTTGAAGTCGACGCCGAGTGCATCACCATCGCCGTGCTGTACCGGCTCTGCAAGGCAGGGCGGCTTGAGGCTGCACAAGTGGCCCAGGCGATCAAGGATCTTGACGTCGATCCCGAAAAGATCGACCCGTTTTATGCCTAGTGCTTTGTCAATGCTTAAATTTAGGATTAGCCGCGGGGCGTTAGCCCCCGGTTGGTGCAACGATAACCGGGGGCTAACGCCCCGCGGCTGATTGCGATCACCCAAATTCTTAGCTGTCACAAAGCACCAGCAACCGGAAACGATCAGACCGTTTGACCTTTCGACACGAACAATAAAATGCCATGACCATCGAAGTCACACTTCCGGAACTAGGCGACGACATCGACAGCGCGGACATTTCGGGCGTCCTCGTCGGCGTGGGCGATGTCATTAAGAAAGATCAGGACATTGTCGCAATCGAGACCGACAAGGCAACCGCCGAGGTTCCCAGCACACATGCCGGCAAGGTGGTGAAGTTACATGTCAACGTCGGCGACAGCGTCGCGGTAGGTGCCGCCTTGATCACGCTGGAAGTTGTGGTGGAGTCCGCGACGGAATCGGCTGCGGTTCCGATTGCAGTTCCGGCGGTCGTTGAACCTGCGAACGCGGAAACCACCGAACCGCCGACGACAACGCCGACGACGACGACAACGCCGCCAACGGCCGCGCCCGCCGCGACTCCGGCGGCGGAACCGGACGATCGCACCCCCGTTGCTACGCCGCCGCCGCCCGAAATCCCGGCCGCAGCGGGCGATGTGGCGGCCGGGCCGGCGATTCGCCGTTTGGCGCGCGAAGTCGGCGTCGATCTTCGTCTTGTCACGGGCAGCGGTTCCCATGGACGCATCACACGGGACGATGTATTGACGGTGGTTCGCAAAGCCAGCCAGGCCGCGCCCGCCGCGAGCGAAACAGACGACCGGGAAACCGACGGTTTCGGGCCGGTGCGGTTTTTGCGCATGACCAAGATCCACAAGACGATCGCGGCCAAGATGCACGAGTCGTGGACGTCGGCGCCGCGCGTCACCAATTTCGACGACGCCGACGTCACCGAGTTGGAAGGGTTCCGCCAGGGCAGCAAAGCCGACTACGCGGCCCGCGGCATTAAACTGACCAGCATGCCGTTTTTGATCAAAGCCGTGGCGATGTCACTCAAGCAGCATCCGCTGATCAATGCCGCGCTCGACGCCGAGAACCAGCGGATCATTTTGAAGGACTACATCAACATCGGCATCGCGGTCGACACCGAGCGCGGTTTGGTGGTGCCTTCGCTGCGTAGCGCCGACCAAAAGTCGATCTCCGAAATCGCCGCCGACTTAAAGACGCTGACCGACAACGCCCGCGACAGCAAGTTTTCGATGGACGATCTGCGGGGCGGCACATTCACGATCAGCAATCTCGGCGCCGTCGGCGGAATCTACTGCACGCCCATCATCAACGTGCCCGAGGTTGCGATCCTGCTGGTCGGCCGCTCGCGCAAGTTGCCGGTTGTCGTCGACGACGAAATCCGGATTCGCACGATGATGCCGCTGAGCCTGTCTTACGACCACCGAGTCGTCGACGGAGCCACCGCCGCCCGTTTCCTGAACGAAGTCATCGGCTACCTCACGGCACCCAGCCGGCTGCTGCTGGCATCTTGATGGGAGAGTAAGAGTACCGTGCGCGTGGGGTCAAAAAACTCAACCGCCACATGGCCACGGATAGGAATGGCGCTTACTTTAACGGTCGTTTCTTGGGGCGCCTCACGCGCTGCGAGTTTCTGACACAAAAGAAACGCAACGCGTAAGCGAATCGGAAAAACTATAAAAACTTAGCGGTGGGGCCTATTGCCCGCCCGCCGCTTAATAACCCGCTCCCGGTCCGGTGTCGACTGCTCGTCCATCGCCCGATCGACGGCGGCGGCTTGCAGTCGGCGGAGCGGGTTGACTCTTGAGATGGGCACTTCGTTTCGCCGTCCAGTACGTCGCATCGTGGTGGCATCTCGTCTCCCGAGTCGGTCGAAGTGGGTGTTCGAAGCGGTGCGGCCTTCGGTCGTCGCTGCGTCCCCATGGACGATCGCCCCTGTTGCGGCCGGTTGTGGTGAAGCAGCCGGTCCTGGTCCGGTCCAGGCGGCGAGTAGTACGGTGAGGTCTGGAAAGCCGACTGACGTGCCGAGTGGGTCGACGAGATTGCCCTCGGCGGCCGAAACCACCCGATTCCAGTTGGCCAGCAGGATGGTGAGATCTTGGAAATCCACGAACCCGTTGCCGGTCAGGTCGGCCGGTTGAGACGACTCGATCGTGATGACGCCGTTGGTGATCTCGATCGGAATGCCGGCGAAGTCGGTGGCGAACGGGCCGTTGGTCAACTGCGGCAGCACGCCGGCGAGCAGTAGTTGAAAGCTGCCGCCGAAGATGCCGGTCGTGTCGATGGAGAGCGTCGCCAGCAGGCCGTCGGCCGAAACGGTCGTGTTTTGCGATTCGATGCCCAACGAACTGAAATGCACCTGCGGCAGGCTGAGCAGACCGAACTGCGAAACGTCGAGCGCGGCGAAGATGGTGCCGGTCTTCAGGTCGACCGACGTGATGGCCGGCCCGTCGGTGCCGGCCGGCAAGCCGGAGTTCACCAGTTCCGGTCCGCCGTCGCCGACCTGCGCGACCAGATTCACCCCGGCGACCGACTGTCCGCCGCTGACGAAGATCTCGATCTGCTGATTCGGCGTGTCGGCCACCAACGTGTATTGGCCAACAACGATCGTCGGCATTTCCCCTGCCGGCGCCCCAGCCGCTTGCGGCGCAGCAGCCGCTGCCGCTTCCGGACTTGGCGCCCCGCCAGTCGCCACCGGAGTAATCAGCGGCAGCGCCGAAAACAGCCCCGTCGTATGATCGCGGGCCAACACCAGATCGGTCGCGTTGACCAGCGCGTCGCGGTTGAAGTCGAGCCGGTTTTCCAGGTCGGCTTGATCCAGCGGGCCGCGGGGATTGTTGCGCACCGCGATTACGTCGGTGGCGTTCACCAGCGCGTCGGTGGGCTTGTTACCCGACTCGCCCACCGCGCTGCCGAAGTAAAACACGTCGTCGGCCGGCAGCCCCGTCGTGGCGTTCGACTTGAGCGTGACCTCCAGCCAGGTGCCCTCGATCGTGCCCGCGGGCCAGGTCAAGCTGATGCGGTCGGAACCGTTCACACCGGCGCCCGCTCGCACGGTCACACTCGCCGGCGCGTCCGTCGGCTGCCAATTCGACGGGTCGTTGCTTCGTCCATTACGGAAAGTGAAGTCGGCGGCGGTGAGCGCCTCGGGCACGAGCAGCCGCGCGACGTCGAGCATCACCCCGGTGATGCCGCCGACGAAGCTGGTGTAATTGGCGAAGGTCGCCTTGTCGCCGGACCGCAGCGCCGTTTTGTCGGGGGCGATGGCCCCGTCGTCGGCCTCGCCGGCCGCCACGTCGCGCCCGTCGAACACCGAATCGTTATAGAACAGATGCCGATCGACCACTTCGGCCGGCACGATCCGCAGCTTTCCGCTTTCGATAATCGCCGGCTCGCCCGCGAAGTCGGTCTCGAACGGCCCGCCGACCAGACCGGGCAGCACGTCGGAGAGCAGCAAGTCCCACTCACCTTCAAACAGCCCGGTCGTGTCGATGGTGAGGATGGCTAACGTGCCATCGGCCTCGACCGTGGTCGGATCGCCGGCCAGCGCAATCGTCGCGTTAATCACCTGCGGCAAGTTACCCGGCTCGTCGATCTGCGGATCACTCACGCCGGCAAAGATCGTCCCCGTCTTCAAACTAATCGCCGTAATCCGCGGCCCGAGCGTCCCGGCCGGCAGCCCAAACTCCACCAGCTCCGGCCCCCCGTCACCGATCTGCACGAACAAGTTGAGCCCCGAAATATCGTGCTCCCCGCTGACCAGAATCGAGATCGTCTGCCCCGGCGTATTGGCCCGCAGAATGTGATCCCCCGCCTCGACCAGCGGGGCGTTTAGCGTAAGGGAGACGGTGGTCACCGCCGAGAGAGCCCGTCCGTCATGGGCACGATAGGTAAACGAATCCTGTCGCTCAAAATTTTCGCCGGGCGTGTACACGAACGACCCGTCGCTAAAGAGTTGCAACGATCCATGCTGGGGGAGACCGACGATCAACGCGCTCAGTGTATCGCCTTCGACGTCCGTGTCGTTGCTGAGCACTCCGTTTTGGGCGGACACGCTCAACGTGCGATTGAGGGCCGCAACGGAGTAGTCATCGTTTCTGGCGGAAGGAGCGTCGTTGATCGGCCGCACGACGATCGACGCAGTGGCTACTTCGGAGGTGGTCGTGCCGTCGTCGATCTGGTAGGTGAACGAATCGGCGCCGTTGAAATTCTCATCGGGCGTGTACGAAAATGTTCCGTCCTCGTTGAGCTGCAGCGTACCGTGCGTGACCTGCTCGACGAGCGTCACGCTCTGCAAGTCGCCGTCGGGCTCGAAGTCGTTGTCGGTCACGTTCAACCCGCCGGCGGCGCCCAACACGGTGTCCTCGTCGACGAAGTATTCGTCGTCGACGGCGATCGGCGCGTCGTTGACGGGATGGATCGTGATCGACACCGTCGCCGGCTCGCTCGAGAGACCGCCGTCGAACGCCCGATAGGCGAACGAATCGGTACCGAAGAAATCGGCGTCGGGCGTGTAGGTAAACGAACCGTCGGCGTTGAGCGTCAGCGAGCCGCTCTCAGGCAGCCGCGACAGAATGGCCGTCAGTTCGCTCCCTTCCACGTCGCTGTCGTTCAGCAGCAGTCCCTGATCGGCCGAAACAACCAGTTGGACGTCCTCGTTTACTTCATATCCGCCGTCGTCACCTGCCTGCGGTCGATCGTTGACGGGCGAGACATTTAACGTCACCGTAGCGATTGGCGATTGCGACTGGCTGTCGCTAATGCGGTATGTAAAGGTGTCGATGCCGTTGAAGTCTGCGTCCGGCGTATACGAAAACGTCCCGTCCTCGTTGAATTGTAGTGTACCATGCGTAACCTGCTCGACGAGCGTCACGCTCTCTAAGTCGCCGTCGGGCTCGAAATCGTTGGCGGTCACGTTGAACTCACCGGCGGCGACCAACACGGTGTCCTCGTCGAGGAAGTACTCGTCGTCGACGGCGATGGGCGCGTCGTTGACGGGATGGATCGTGATCGACACGGTCGCCGGCTCGCTCGACGAACTGCCGTCAAACGCCCGATAGGCAAACGAATCAGTGCCGAAGAAATTGGCATCGGGCGTGTAGGTAAAGGAGCCGTTGGCGTTGAGCGTCAGCGCGCCGTTGCTCGGCAGCCGCGACAAGACAGCCGTCAATTCGTCCGCGTCCGCGTCGCTGTCATTCACCAGCAGTCCCTGGTCGGCTGAAACAACAAGCCGGACGTCCTCGTTCACTTCATATCCGCCGTCATCGCCCGCCTGCGGTCGATCGTTGACCGGTAAGACATTCAACGTCACCGTGCCAATTCGCGACTGCGACTGGCCGTCGCTAATGCGATAGGTAAAGGTGTCGGTGCCGCTGAAATCGGCGTCGGGCGTGTAAGAGAATGTTCCGTCCGCGTTCAACTCGAGCGTGCCGTGCTGGACGTCCTCGGCGAGGACGGCTGAGAACGAGTCATCACCGTCTGTGTTCTTGTCGTTTCGTAATACTCCGGCGTTGGTGTTACCGCCGATCAAGTCGGCTCGTACCAGGTACACCTTTCCCGTACCGCTGCGAAACGCCAATCCGTCGCTGCCGAAACGACTCACACCGCCGGTGTTGCCGGAGAACCCGCCGAGCGTGATCGAATCAAGAGGCAGACCGTTGCTCAGGTCGGTGATCTTAATCGTGCGATTGGCCCCGCTGCCGCTCACGTTGTATAAGTAACCAAGATCGCCGTCGGCCACGAAGGGATCTCTCGAAAAACTCCAACTATGCACTAGCGTTTCGCTGTCGAGTGCCGCGCCGTTGACGGTGAGTACGAAATCGCCGCCGTATCTCAGGCCACCAAGGTTGCCGTTGAGAACCTGACCCCAGGGGAACCTCTTAATTGTGCGGAGTTGATTGCCGTCGAGTTCAAAAACGTAGAAATCGTAACTGGAAAGAGACCTGAGATATCCATAGACGCGTGTGCCGTCGTCGCTGACGGTGAAAATGTCATGGCCGCCGGCAGAACTCACCAGCACGCCGTCGTCGAACACCCCGGTACCAATCAAATGGGGGCTGACGTTGGTTTTGCGGCGATTGATGAGCACCAGATTCGGCTGCCCCGGGACGAGGCTCCAGTCCTGGATCGTCTGGGGATTGGCCGTCGTCGAGTCGAAATCGATGTCGAAGGTCTCACTGGCGATATCGAACCGCTTGACGAAACGACCGTTGTAAGTGACGTATACAAATTGTCCGTTGTCGGTCACCAGAATGCGATTGGGCGATAGCCCCACCGTATACGAATTCAACATCTGGCCCGTATCGAGGTCGTATTCAACCAGCTTGTTGGCCAGCGCCGTGCCGTCGTTGGCCATGATACCCCAGACCCGCCCATTCGCGTTGTCGATGGCAATCGCGACCGCCGCGGTGTCGAACGATCTGACCTCCTGGAAAGGAGAATCGTCGAGCACCAGGACGCCGTCTTCCGTCAAACTGAAGGTGTCGTCGTTGGCCACCAGTGCGTCGTTGATCGGGTTGATCGCGATGGTCACGGTCGCCGCTTCGGTTTCTGCGCCGCCGGCCAGGGCCTTGTATTGAAAACTGTCGACGCCCTCGAAGTCGATGTTGGGCGTGTACTCAAATGATCCGTCCTCGGCGAAGGTGAGGGTTCCGTTGCTCGGCTCCGTCAGCAATTCGGCCGACAGCGCGTCGCCGTCGGCATCTGCGTCGTTGGCTAGAACGCCGGGAGCGCGGACCGTCAGCGTCGTGTTGATGCCCGTGATGTACTCGTCACCGCTGGCGATGGGAGTGTCGTCGACGCCGGAGATCGAAATCTCAACGCGGGCCGATGCGGAGTCCGACCTCTCACTGCTTACTAAGTAGGCAAAACTGTCCTCGCCGAAAAAGTCGGCTTCCGGCGTGTAGGTGAATGAGCCGTCCTCGCCAAGCAAAAGATCGCCGTGTTCGGGGCCGCTGACGAGCACGGCCGTCGCCGCGGTGTTGCCGTCGAAATCGTTGGCCAGAACGCCCTCAGCCGAACCGACGACCAGCGGGACGTCTTCGTCGGTTCCATACGTGTCGTCGACCGCGACCGGATCGGTCGGCAGCGTTGCGTCGATCTCGAATACCAGCACGGTCGCCAGCATCACGTTACCCGTGGTGTCGGCGATTTTCGCCTCACCGCCGCTGAGGGTCACTTCATAAAGGCCGACCGCGTAGGCCGCGGCCGTCGGCGCCAACGTAATTACGTCCGTCTCGGCGTTGTAGGCATACGTGAAATCTGTAAACGCCGCACCGTCGTGCGTCACACCCACCGCCGCCGACGTTACGGTCGAATCGTCCAACTCGAAATCGTCCAGGGCGATCTGAAATGCGTCGTCGCGAATGCCGACGCGTACTTCGCCGCTCGCGGGATTCTCGTCCTCGGGCCCGTTGTCCAGCGGCGTGATGATCGTCGCCACCGGCGGTTGGCCGTCGTCGAATTGAAAATCGACCGCAAGCAGCGGACGATTGGCCGCCGTGGTCCCTTCGCGCGAGTCGAATCGCACGCTGTTGTTGTTGTCGGCGTTGGCCAGAACGAACCCTTGATTCGTCTCGGCGTTTTCGATCCAACGCTGCACGAGCGCCACACCGGCGGCGTTGAGCGAAACCTCAAGCGAGCCCAGCGCGATGCCGGACAGCGTCCCCAAGATCGTCGTGCCGGCGTCCGATGGGTCCATCGCACCGGGCTCCTCCCAGGTGGTACCTTCGCTCGGACTGTTCCAGGTCGCCTGCGATTCGATCCACGACGTCTTCATCTCGAACAAGTGAAAGCCCGGCTCGGCGGTCGTGTTGGTGATGTTGACCGTCAGCGACACGCTGTTGACGGTCGCAGCGGCCGGAATATCGGAGATATCGAACGAAATCAGCGACCACACAGGCGAGCCGGTGGAGCTCTGCTCGGCGTCGGCCCGCAAGATGGCCGTGTCGCCGAAGTTCGCATCGGCGTCGCTGGCAAAGATCGGCACGTCGCGCGTGCCGTCGTACTGCGGCGTGGGAAAGACACCGTCTTGAAACGACATCACGGCCAACAGCCGACGGTCTTCCAATCGTTCGACACCAAGGCGACGTGTACGTTGATCGCGGCGCGGCGGACGCCGCAGGAGAGGGGCGCTGGGCATGACGGGGCTCCTGGAAAAAAGGGAATGTCTCTGTCGCGGTGCGACTCGCAACGGCGCACAGCCTCTCCGTGCATCGGCTGGCTGGCGTGCCCCTTGATCGTACCCGATGCTGGCGATCAAACCGCTGGCCGCTGTCGCGCGTCGCGGTTTTCCGCTTTGCCTTGCCCGATTCTATCACCGGCGCCGGCCGATTGCAACAGACGTGGAAGTCGCCGCCCTTTCGCGCCGGCGTTTGGGCAGGCGGAAAGTCGAGATTTGGCTGGAGGCCGATCCGGCGATGGCCCGGGAGGTCTCTGCGCTAGTCCAGCGATTTTCGTGGTCTTAGTTTTCGGCCAGTTTGGCCCGGAATTCAGGTGGAAACGCCCCTTAACGTGGTCGTCCGCCGGTGACGTCAACCTGTTTTCGACAAAGAAAGACGACTTCTACGCAATCAGCGCGCACCGCAGCGCACGCGGTGATCGTGAAGAACCATGTTACGCTGCGAGATTCAACTTGACCACCGGCAGATGCCGTCGCTTCTCGTGGAAGTTGACGACCATCTCAAACCGTTGGCCAGATTTCCCGGCAATGAGTGTCTGAGGTTTGGCACAGGGCGCACCACGTCGCCAATGCTGGCGAGGTTCGATCCTTGGTCTGCGATTGGCGGGCGTAGCGATGGTGATAGACCTCTTCGGGTGTCTTGCCGCCGAGTGTCGTATGAGGGCGATACTCGTTGTACCAGTCGATGAACAAAACCAGCTCATCCCGGAACGTTTCGCGTCGTAGCGAGACCAAATATCTTCGGGTGCCCTCGTTTTTCATCGTTAAGATGAATCGCTCGACGAGCTCGACCACGGCGATACTGCCGTGCTGTCCCACCGCTCCATACCGCGGTGGCTCGATCCCCTTCCACTCGCACCAATCCTTGAATCCTTCGCACCAGAACTGCATTGTCTTGTCGCAGATCAGGTACTTGGGCTTGACTTTGGCTTGACGCATGAGGCGTCCCAAGAAGGAGCGGACGTCTCGGGAATTGGGATCCTTCTTGAAGACCGCAAAGCCCATAGCACGGCGGGAGAAGTGGTCGACCACCACGGCAACCCAGTAGCCAAAGGGCCAGCACTGAGGCAGACTGAAAGGGAGCCACGAGGTCCAAAAACCCATCTGCGTGGGAACCAGGGTAAGATCGACATGCCAGACGTGATTCGCCCGTTTGGCCGTGACCACTCGGGGAGCCAGCTCAGCGGCAACCTTCTCGGCAGGTGGCGCTTCTTCGGCAGCTTGGGTCGGTGCTTGCTTTTCCGACGGCTTGGGATGAGGAGGTTCCTTGAGGATGCGGCCGACGGTGCTGGTGCCCAGATGGAGCCCGGCTCGGCAGAGGACTTGGGCGATCTTCAATTTCCCGAGGGACGGGCAAAGAACCTTCAGCCGTTGTACGGCATAACGCACGCAATCCGGGAACTTGTTGATCGGCTGAGGGGTCTGCACCAGAGCCGTGGTTCCCGCCTCGTCGATTCTCCCGACCCAGGAGCTGATGGTTTTCGCCGTCACCAGAAATTCCCTGGCAGCCTGTTCGTACGACCAACATCGGGCGGCGCGCAGTTCAAGGATCGCCATTCGCTCGGTGGCCGCGTAGTGAGGTCTCCGCTGGGGCGCGAGCAGTGCCATCCGGACATCCTTGATTCGCATCGCTTCGTGAACCAGGGCCGCTTCCTGCTCCCAGCGGTCGCGTTCGACTTTCAGTCCCGCGCGCTGGTTGCTGCTGTCGGCCGCCCAACTGCGACTGTAGATCAGGGCATACTGGGCCAGAGCAAAGACGTGCAGGATGCCGGATTTGACGTATTTGTCCCAACTCTTGGGGAGTGGGATCTGCGGTTGTTTCTTCTTGCCGGGCATTTTATCATCCAACGGATCGGTTCCCTTTGAATCCATTGAAGATTAGCATAAACCGCGCTTGATACGGAGGTTGCGGTCGGAATTCGCGACCCAGAAAATCGCTGGACTAGCGCACCCGACCGGCAACTGGAACGGCTTCACCAGCATCGCCGAAGGCACGCCCTTGGACGGATTGGTGCAGAATCGCACCGCCAACACGGCCAACGAAGTCACCGCCATCGGCGCCACGGTCGGCGACATTTGGGAGACGCCGGCCCACGATCGCAACGGTAACATGACGACGATGCCTAAGCCGTCCGCGCTGACGGACGGTTACAACGCCAAATACGATGCCTGGAATCGCCTCGTCAAAATCAGCGAAACCGGCGGAGCCACGGTCGCCACCTACGAGTACGACGGCCTCAACCGCCGGACGCTCAAGGTCGTTTCGGGCACCACCACCCATATCAGTCTTGATCGACCAACATCAAGCGGACTGGGCTGAAGGTCCGCGCCGCGCCAGGCATTTTCCCTCTCCACGCTAATCATCGCCGGCAACGACCATGTATTCACCCCACTGTCTGTTTTCTTTGAAAACCGATGAAGTCCCCCAAACCTCCAAATCGCCGCGGCAAGGTAATTTCCGGACAGACACTTGCTAACGACCTCGCCTTCTCGAAACGACGCAGACGGCGCCAATTAGCGCAAGCAACAAGGAACTCGGCTCCGGGACCGTTAGCGTATTACCCTCCAACGCGTCCCAAGCGTTCAATGCTTCTTGAGTCGTTCCCGAGAAGCCGTTCCATTGCCCGCGCGAGACCGTCAAATCATTGAGGCCAATGAGATTATCCGTCAAGTATTCAATCTCATTTGATCCGAGTGTCGCAAATGACAAATCGATCGTCTCCAGATCATCCCAGCCTCTGATCGCCCCATAGCTGGTAACGAGCGAAAGGTCGGCCCCGGTCAGGTCAAGGATGAGTACACCGCCGTTGTCCATGTTTTGCACAATCGTATTAAACGCCCTCTGTGATAGTGTCGCATCCGAAAGATTGACCGAGGAGAGGATGTTCCCTGTGTGAGCGAATAAAGACGCCAAATTCATAAATGTCGCCCCCGACAAATTCAATTGCGTGAGTTGGTTTCCGTTCAGGTGAAGGGTATACAGGCTCGAAAGTTCAGAGAAAGCGTCGCTGGGGATGCTGGTGAGTCGGTTGTTGCTGAGGGCAAGTGAAAGCAGGCTCGAAAGTCCGGAGAAAGCGTCGCTGGGGAAGCTGGTGAGTTGGTTGCGTTGGAGCCAAAGGGTTTGCAGACCCGAAAGCCCGGCGAAAGCGTCGCTAGCGATGCTGGTGAGTTGGTTGTTGTAGAGATAAAGCTCTTGCAGGCCCGAAAGTCCGGAGAAAGCGTCGCTGGGGATGCTGGTGAGTTGGTTGTTGTGAAGGCGAAGGTTTTTCAGGCGCGAAAGCTGGGAGAAAGCTCCGCTGGCGACGCTGGTGATTTGGTTGTTGTAAAGGTAAAGGTTTCGCATTCCCGAAAGTCCGGCGAAAGCATCTTTGGGGATGCTAGTGATTTCGTTGTCATAGAGGTAAAGCGTTTGTAGGCCCGAAAGTCCAGAGAAAGCGTCGCTGGGGATGCTGCTGATTTCGTTGCCGTAGAGGCGAAGGCTTTGCAGACCTGAAAGTCCAGAGAAAGCTCCGCTGGCAATGCTGTTGATTTGGTTGTCGTTAAGGAAAAGGGTTTGCAGACCCGAAAGTCCCGAGAAAGCGTCGCTGGGTATGTTGGTGATTGGATTGTCCTGGAAGTAGAGGGTTTGTAAACTCGAAAGTCCCAGGAAAGCTCCGCTGGAGATGCTGCTGATTTGGTTGTCGTCGAGGTAAAGCCTTTGCAGGCCCGAAAGTCCGGTGAACGCTCCGCCCGAGATGCTGCTGATTGGATTGTCGTGGAGGTAAAGTTTTTGCAGACCCGAAAGTCCAGTGAAAGCTCCGCTTGGAATGCTATTGATTTTGTTGGCGTTGAGGCGAAGGACTTGCAGGCTCGAAAGTCCGGAGAAGGCTCCGCTAGCGATGCTGCTGATTTGGTTGTCGAAGAGATCGAGATATTGCAGACTCGAAAGCCCTGGAAAAGCATCGCTGGCGATGGTACTGATTTCGTTGCTGTCGAGACTAAGGGTCCGTAGGACTGAAAGCCCCGGGAAAGCGTCGCTGGGGATGTTGGTAATTTGGTTGTGACGGAGGACAAGGGATTGCAAGTCCGAAAGCCCGGAGAAAGCATCGCTGGAGATGTTGCCAATTTGGTTGTCGTAGACGTAGAGTTTTTTCAGGTTCGAGAGTCCAGCGAAAGCTCGATTGGGTATGCTAGTGATTCGGTTGTACCGGAGGTCTAAGGTTTGCAAGCCCGTAAGTCCAAAGAACGTTTCACTGGGGATGCTAGTGAATTCATTGAAAGTGAGGTGAAGCTCTTGCAAGCCTGACAATTCGGAGAAAGCGTCTCTGGGGATGATGTTGATTTGGTTGTAGCTGAGTGTAAGGGTTTGCAGGCTCGAAAGTCCAGAGAAGGCGTCACTAGCAATGCTGATGATTTCATTGCCACTGAGGTCAAGCCTTTCCAACCCCGACAGTCCAGAGAAAGCATCGCTGGAGATGCTCGTGATTGGGTTGCCGCGGAAGTCAAGCCTTTTCAGGCCCGACAATCCAGCGAAAGTGTTGCTGGCGATGCTACGGATTTCGTTTCTCGTGAGGGAAAGCTCATACAGGACCGAAAGTCCGGAGAATGCGTCGTTGGCAATGCTGCTAATGTCGTTTCTGTTGAGGTAAAGTTTCTGTAGGTCCGAAAGTCCGGAGAAAGCATGGCTGGCAATACTGCTAATTTGGTTGTCGTGGAGGTATACACGTTCCGCGGCAGTAAAGTCCTTCACGCCTTCAAGGCTCTCGATGCTCTTGCCATTCAATTCAACGATTGTCGTGGCAAAACCATATCCAGCCTCTTCAGCAGCATGCCCAAAGGTATGCGGATCATCGGCTCTTGCTGGCGCAAGGGCGATCACGAGGATCATGAACAATACGCTTGCCTGGATCATTACGCGTTGTCGTTGGCTCATGAGAACGCTCTATCGAGTTTGTTGCTTGCTGAAAAAGAAACCTCGATATACAAACCGGCGATGACGCTTTGAAACCCGGTTAGGCGGAACGCGAAACATCAAACAAAACAAACATCGGAAACGGTGCGAAAGCCTAAGAAAGGTGGAGCTACGGAGTTGCCATGTACCGAGCGTAACCCACCCGTCACCCCACCGCAAGTGCCTGTTTCGGACAAGCGACAATTTTCTTGTGGTTTTCACTTCGGTTGCCGTGGACCGTGTTTTCGTCGTCCAGCACAACCAAAGGCCAGCAACTCCAATCTCCCGTTCCAGAGAGAAGTTATCTGTCTTTTCAACTTTTTTGGGTTGTAGTCTGTCGACCACCAAGAAATTCGGCGAAGTGGTCGGCCCGTGAGATTTCAAGAGATCTCCGTCACGCTCTACCACAACATGGGCATGGACGCACATCGCGACCGCATCTTCGACGGCTCAGGCACGCCCCGTTATCCAGTCGACGCGGGAATTGAACCGATGCCGGAATTGATGTAATCGCCGACTTTGGACAACGTGGTATCCGTTGATTTCGTAGCCGAACTCGCCAGAATTTGGCAGCGTCCAAAGTCCGTTGCAAACGCGCCGTGAGGCACAAATCCTAGCCCGACGCGTCAGCGAGGGACGACACCAATTTGCTTGACTTCCCTCGCTGACGCGTCGGGCTAGGATTCGATTTTTTCAACAGACCGCTGCGCTAGTCCAGCGATTTTCTGGGTCGCGAATTCCGGTCGCAACCTCCGTATCAAGCACGGTTTATGCTAATCTTCAATGGATTCAAAGAGAACCGATCCGTTGGATGATAAAATGCCCAGCAAGAAGAAACAACCGCAGATCCCACTCCCCAAGAGTTGGGACAAATACGTTAAATCCGGCATCCTCCACGTCTTTGCTCTGGCCCAGTATGCGCTGATCTACAGTCGTAGTTGGGCTGGCCGACGACTAGGTTAAGGTGCGTTTACTCTCAGATTCCGGGCCAGACGGGCCGAAAACGAAGACCACGAAAGTCGCTGGACTTGCGCACCTCTCCACGTTTTTTCGATTCTTGGACATGGTGCCTGCCTTGGAGTCAGCTAGAATAGGTCCGATGGCGATCGTAGCGAGGAGGATTGCTGATGAGTCGTAAACTGCGCAAGAACGGCGAGAGCGAGTTAAGGCGATCGCCGTGTTTCGAGAATCTCGAATCGCGCCATCTACTTTCGGGCAATCCGATCATTTCGGAGTTCATGGCCAGCAACGAGAGCACGCTCCGGGATAACGCGTTTCCGCGGAGGTTCTCCGACTGGATCGAAATCTACAACTCCGGCGACGAGGCGATGGATCTGGCCGGTTGGCATCTGACCGACAGACCGAACAATCTGAACAAGTGGACGTTCCCTAGCGTAATTCTTCCGGCCGAAGGATTTCTCCACGTGTTCGCGTCGGGCAATGACGTTCCCGATGGCAGTGGAAACCTGCATACCAATTTTTCGCTCGACAGGGAAGGAGAGTATTTGGCGCTGGTTCAGCCCGACGGTACATCGCTGGCCAGTGAATTCGGATCAACCGACGCGGACTATCCTGAGCAGTTCAGCGATGTCTCCTACGGGTTGACACAGGAGCTGGCGCCTGGCGGAGCGATCAATACGCTGGAAGACCAACTTCGGTATTTCCAGACTCCAACGCCCGGCGAGCCGAACATTCCGGGAAGCAGAGATTTAGGGCCGATCATTTCCGCCACAACTCATACACCCGACGTCCCGGACTTCGGAGAGGACGTCGTCGTTTCCGCCATGGTCCGTGAAGGAGCCGGTACGCTAAGGACTCGTCCGTAAATAAATTACCGAATTGGCATTGAGTGATTGATGATAATTTGGCAATGTTGGGGGCATGCCGGACGCAACGATGGTGAATGGAATCCGTCGAAAATACAACGCCCTGGTGGAAGACCTGGACGAACGGGGCCGCCGTCGCTGGGCGGCGACCGAAGCCGAGTCGATCGGTTATGGGGGGATCGTCGCTGTTGCGCAGGCAACGGGGATGTCGGATCGGACGGTCCGCAGTGGGATCGAGGAAATCCGCAAGGGTCGAACGGTTCCCGCCGGACGGCAACGCAGAATCGGAGGCGGACGGAAGTCGCTTGAGGCAGAGCAGTTGAATTTGGTCCAGGCCGTGGAGAACCTTGTCGAACCGACCGAACGTGGAGATCCTCAGTCTCCGTTGCGATGGACGTGCAAGAGCCTGACGAATCTTGAAAGAGAACTGAGGGCACAAGGATACTCCGTTGGCCGAACGAAGATTTCCAAAATTCTGCATCAACTTGGATACTCGCTTCAGGGCAATCGCAAAACACGCGAAGGAAAAGATCATCCCGATCGAGATGCGCAGTTTCAATAGGGTGTAACCGGCGTGCCTCGCCGCTGCAAGTCGTTTTGGAGTTGGGAGTTGTGGCGGATTGATGGTGACAAAAACGGCCTCCTTGGGGTAAACATTGGTTTGACTAAACGATGTTTTCCCTA
>JADFKK010000403.1 GCA_022564995.1 Planctomycetota bacterium
TTTTCGGCGAAGACAGCTCCCGAATCGGGGTGCTGAACGCGCCAGGTCCAGCGACAGTCCATGAGGCGAAACGCGGAACCGGGTGAATAAAGGAACATGTCTCTGCAACTGCCGTTCGGCGAAGTGACACGCAGTTCGATGGGCGTAATGTAACGGTGAAACACCAAAATACTCGCCCGAGAAAGGCGCCTCGGACGGCTATGTCGTGGGCTTCACATAATCTTGACGCAAAACGGTCGAAAATTTAGTGGCCGGTTTTTCACGATGAGATGGCCGATGCCAATGTTCGAGCGAACCCAGGTATTCCCTTAAAGCCGACCACGCGCGACTCGATGCTGTGTTTGCTTGCCGCTTGCGCCAGGAACTGCGATTCATTCCGCGCGTCGGTCGCGATCACCGAATGCACGAAGCGAAATCAGATCTTCACCGAAGCGGTCGACTGGCCGAGCGCTACAACCTTATCAAAAACCAGCAGCAGCGTGGGCGAGGAGCGTTCGTGGCTCAGGACGGTTAGTCCTTGGCGCGCAAGGCCGAAATCCCATCTGCGGCAGACTTTGTCGACCGGACTGCTTACGACAATCGAAAACCACGCCACGAACCGGCATCAAAGTGATGACATCGCAAACACTCGGTTGGGTGCGTTTCGCGACGGCGGGAATGTGACGTTCGTTCCCCGTGAACCGATCACAGCGAGACTTGTCACAACAATGTCACGTTGACACGCCTGAGACGATCACCACTTGAAAGCAGAGTCAATTCCGGGTCAATCTTCTCAGCGTCTTTGAAACAGCTCCGACATCACCAGTCCGCGAATTAGGCTCTGCAGACGGTAGTCGTCGGTCTTTGCGGATGCAGCGATCGAGCGGAGCTGCTGAACGTCGTCGACGGTCATGACTCGCCTCAGGGCATAGGTGGCCAGCTGCTCCAAAAACGCTTCGGCCAGACGGTCGTCGTCTTTGGCGAGCAGCTTTTTGAACTCGGAAGGGCCAGCGAAGGTCTTTCCATCAGGCAAGACGCCTGACGCATCAACGGGTGGATCGTCGCCGATTCCCCCTTCGACGCGCTCCGTCTCTCGCCACCGGCCGATGGCGTCAAAATTCTCGAATGCCAGACTCAGCGGGTCGATCTTCGCGTGGCAGGAAACGCAGTTGGCTGTCGTTGCGTGGGCCTCCAACTGGGATCGAATCGTTGTTTTCGGCCGGTCGCCTTCCACGGGTTCCAGCGGTCGTCGGGCCTTCGGGCTCAGTTCCACTCGTGCGAGCTTCGTTTGCTTGGGTGTTGGCAGGCCGTAGTGGATGGCCAACCGCGAATTGGGCATCGTCCAGTTGGAGTCAACGGCCTCACGTAGCGGCAGATTCTTCCTGAACATCTCTGCGAAGTAGGCCGTGGTCTCCATCACCATGCTCTCGTCCAGCCAGAAATCGTACTACGGGTAGAGGTTGGGATCTGGCTGGAACATGCCAACTCGATGCAGTTGCAGCCACTGCCGCGGAAACGAATCGAGAAAACGAGTGACCTTCGGATCCGCAAGCATCCGGTCCAGTTCGCCAGCCGGGCCTTCCGCGGTGTGAAGCTTCCCACTGCGAGCCGCCGCAAACAGCTTTTCGTCAGGCATCGAGCTCCGGAGAAAGTAAGAGAGGCGACTGGCAAGTTCAAAGTCATTGACCTGTTTGCGATTCTCCTGCGGGGAGCCCTCTTCCAGGCTGATGAAGCTGCGAGAGACCAGCATACTCGCCAAGGCTGATTTATAGGCTGATCGGAACGATTCGCCCGCTTCCTGTTCGGCGGCAATGAACTTTACAAAGGGCGCGATTTCGGAGTCGGATACCGGCCGCAAGGAACAACCCTTCGAGTTCGATTGTTTCGGGCTTCTCGTCTGAAGTTGCCCATTCGACTTCCGCGAGCGATTTCTTGAGTTGGTGGTGCCACAGGGACAACCGCGGCGCCCTGCCTGTGAATGCCGGCAGGCCGCTCACGCGGATCCTGATTCGGTAGTGACCGTGCCAGCGCGGATCTTCGTTGAAGGCGCCCGGCGCCTCAACGTCGAATACCACGCCGGGCAGGTCGTAGACGGTGTGGGCGTACTCCTGCCGGCTCAGGCGGTAGTGTTCCACCAATCCGCGCCGCGCCATGCGGGCCGCGGCGCCTTCGCGGATCTTTCTTATGATCACTTCGACTGTCCGGCCAATCTCCTTGGCCCTTGGCCGGGGCTCCTTCTCCGGCGGCATTTCGCCGGCGTTGAGTCGGAACACGACTTCGTTCCATTTCTGCGCTACCTGCGGATCTGCGAAATCGGTCGAGAGATTGTCGAGACGAAACTTCCTCTTCTGTTTGGAACTGTCATGGCACTTAAAGTAATGAGACTTCAGGAATTCGTGGGCCTTGCTGAAAAAATGCGGGCATGGTTCGATCGAGATCATGGCAGGATCATCCTCTTGGAACGCTCCAGGTCTTCGGCATTCTTGATGCACTCGTCATGAAAGGATCTCCGAAATCACGCCGTTGGAATTTGCAAAAGTCTCGGCTTCGACGCCCATCTTTTGTGCGATGGTCAGCAGCAGATTGCTGAAGTGCGCCTGGGTGTTGACCGGGCTGTGATAGACGCCTAGGCCCTTGCCATACCCCTGGAATTCCTTGACTTGTTGGTTGTAATCCACGTGGGCTCCCGTGCTTGAGGCCAAGACCGGCGCCGCCCGCCAGCACCACCTCACTCGCCGAACAATCGATTTCGAGAATTGTGCCGCCTCGCCGGTATCCGTCAGCAACCATGTTTGCCCTTTGTTGAGGAGGCGTCGTGCGCCCTCGACGACGCAGCAGCTCAACCGAAAGCGCCGCCAAGCCCAACCCATTACACCTTAATCAAACCCAGTTCCTGCCAAACACTGGGGTCCACCTCAGCTATTGTGTCGACTGAGATGGCCAGATCGATTAGGCTTGAGATAAGCAGAGGGGCCTTCCCATGTCCAAAGACCACATTCTGACCGAATCCGAACTCAACGAAGCGCTGGCGCGGTTGCCGGGCTGGGAAGTTCGCGAGAATTGGCTGCGACGGACCTTTACAACGCCGGGATGGCCGCATACGGTGATGTTGGTCGCCACGATCGGCTATCTTGCGGAGGCCGCTTGGCACCACCCCGATCTGAATGTTGGATATGCCAAGGTAACGGTGAAATTGCAAACGCACCGGGTGCGAGCCGTCACGTACAACGATGTTGAACTAGCAACTCGTATCCAAGAGGTCGTACTTTGGACACCGTCCGAGGAATCGGCGCTCGACGGATTTCCCAAGCGCTGGGTCCATTGACTTGCGAACGTCGGCGAATGTTGAAACACAGTTCCGAATCAATTGTTCTTAGGATGACGAATGTCCCGCGACCGTCAGATGATCGGCGATTGCCCCAAATGCGGTGGCCATGATCTTGCCTGTGCCTACAACCATTTTGAAAGCGACGAACTGACCATTGATTCCTGGGAACACAAGTGTCCGGGCTGTGGCTTCCGCGAAACGACGGCATTTCGGTCGGATGACGAAGATGCGAAGCCGGAAGATGTCGATCCGCACATTTGCCCGTATTGCGCACGAAGTCGTTCGTAATCAGCGACGTCATGCTCTGCCCGATCCTCAAACAGCGATAGAAGGAGAAGTGCGATGACCCTATGCCCAATCGCCATAGTCGCCGGCTGCAAGAAATGTCCGGCATTCTCCGTGTGCCCCCTAAAAACTGTCATCGGCGATTACATGAAAGAGAAAAAGAACGCTAAGCCGCAAGCGGACGACGAACAGAAGTAGCCGTGGTACGATGTGCAGCACAGAGACCCTTACCAGACCAAGGGGATTACCTATGTCCAAGACATTGAAAGTCGCGGAAGTCAGCGAGCTAAAATCTGGCGAATGTAAGACCGTCGAGGTGGACGGACAAACGCTTGCCCTGTTCAACGTGGATGGCACGTTTTACGCGATTGACAACACCTGTTCGCACGTTGGTGCTCCACTCGGCGATGGCGAGCTGATTGGAAATGACGTGACATGCCCTTTGCACGGGGCGCAGTTCGACGTAACCTGTGGTAAAGCGCTCAGCGGCCCTGCCCGTGGCGATGTGAAGAGCTTTCCGGTCAGCTTGGAAGGCGACGACGTGTTGGTAGAATTGGAGTAGCAGAAGCGCGATCAACCTTAGACCTTGTCGAGGGGGAGCATAATCATGAGCATCGGCACCATCGAAGAACTGAAAACGAAAAAGTGCCAGCCTTGTGAGGGGGGCGTCCCGCCGGTCCCGCGCGAGGAGACCGAGCGACTGCTGAAGGATCTTTCCGGCTGGAAACTGACCGAAGACGGCCAACGGATTCGCCGCGAGTGGACGGTCAAGCACTTCATGGCGGCGATGGATTTTTTCAACCGGGTCGCCGAGCTCGCCGAAGACGAAGGCCACCACCCCGACCTGCATCTGGTCGGCTATCGAAGTGTGGCGATCGAACTGTGGACTCACGCGATCGGCGGCCTGTCCGAGAACGACTTTATTACCGCCGCCAAGATCGACGAACTGCCGATTAAATTAAAAGACACCTAAGCCCGAAAATAGGAGCACCCAACATGTCACAAGCTGAGATTTCCATTACCGGCGAACCGATTTCGGACGCCACGTGTCGATTCACCGTCGATCGACCTGTCTTTCCCGACAAGTCGTTTGCGCTGCTTAACAAGGAAGCGGCGGAAGGCTCGCCGCTGGCCCAGCGACTGTTCGAGATCGACGGTGTCACCCGGGTCGTGATCTCGCACGATCAGATCACGGTCAACAAATCGGCAGGGGCCGATTGGCCGGAGATCGGCAAGTTAATCGGCGACGCGATTCGAGCCCACCTGGCCAGCGAAGATCCCGCCGTCTCCAACGCCGCTTGGGACGAAGTGCCTACCAGCGAGGAAATCCGCCAGCGCGTGCAGCAGGTGCTCGACACCGACGTTAATCCGTCGATCGCCAACCACGGCGGGATGGTCACGCTGATTGACGTGAAAGACAATCAGGTGTTTATCCAGATGGGAGGCGGTTGTCAGGGCTGTGGGCAAGCGGACGTCACCTTGAAATTCGGCATCGAAAATTCGATTCGTGCGGCCGTTCCCGGCGTGGGTGACATTCTGGACGTCACCGACCACGCCGCCGGTCGCAATCCATATTATACGCCGTCGAAGAAATAGCACGACCAACGCAAACCGTAAACAATGTTGGCACCGAATGTCGAATGTCGAATGTCTAATGACGAATGTCTAAGGAATGTCTAATGTCCAAATGTCGAAGGAATTGTGATGCCGGAGAATCTCAAGCCGAAAGCGCCCAATAAAGATATTTTGGCCATTCGTGCTTCGTCATTCTTTCGTCTTTCGTCATTCGTCATTCGTCATTCGTCATTCGTCATTTACAAAGGGAGTCTTCTGATGCCACATATCGAACCGTTGTCCGACGATCAGGCCACGGAGGCGGCCAAGAGCCTGTTTCAGCCGCTTCAATCGGCGTTAGGAATGGTGCCCAACATCTATCGTACGATGGCTCATGCGCCCGACGTGCTGGCGGCCTTGTTGGATCTCAATAAAGCCATTGGGCAGGAGCTGCCCGCCAAGTTCCGTGAATTGGCCTATTTGAAGACCTCGCTGCTCAACGACTGTCGCTACTGAGTCCACTACCACAAGACCCTCGGTCAGAGGGCCGGTTTGAGTGAAGCGCAGATCGCCGCCATGGATGACTACGCCGGCAGCGATCAGTTCGACGCCCAAGAAAAAGCCGTGTTGCGATTCGCCGAACAGTTGACTCAGGGCGCGAGAGTCGATGCGGATACCGTCAACGAACTCAAGGGTTTCTTGAACGATGCGCAGTTGGTGGTCCTGACTGCGGCCGTGGGCCAGGCGAATTTCACCAACCGCTTTAACGAGGCGCTGGCAGTCGAGTTGCCTTAAACGCGGCGGGGATATCGTATCTCGCGATTTTGCTGCCTGATTCCTTGGCTGTTCAACTAACACGACCAGCGCAGAGCCATGCCACGCGTGCTGCTGCTCCTACCGACGACCAG
>JADFKK010000404.1 GCA_022564995.1 Planctomycetota bacterium
CGCGCCGTGGGCCGCCCGCTCGCGCAAGATGCGGCTGGCGGCCACGGGGATGACGATCACCGACACGATCAGGCTCAGCGCCACGGCCCCGCTGATGGCGATGGCGATGTCACGGAAAAGCTGTCCGGCCTGTTCTTCGACGAACACGACCGGCAGGAACACGGCCAGCGTGGTGAGTGTGCTGGCGAGCACGGCGCCCCAGACTTCGGCCGTGCCGCGCCCGGCGGCGACCATGGGCGATTCGCCGCGCTGATAGTGGCTGTAAATGTTCTCCAACACGACGATCGCGGCGTCGACCACCATGCCGACCGCGAACGACATGCCGGCCAAGCTAATCACGTTGATCGAGCGGCCCAGCGCCGAGATGATCAGAAACGTGCCGATCACGCTGATCGGAATCGCCAGCGCCACGACCAGCGTCGAGCGGGCGCTGCGCAGGAAGACCAACAACACGGCGACCGCGAGCACCGCCCCCAGCAGCATGTTATTCCGCACCAGCGTCGTCGAAGACTTGATGTAGATCGTCTCGTCGTAAACCTGCGTCAGTTCGACTCCGCGGGCGGCGAGAATGCCCCCCTCGGCGTTCATCTCGTCGATCGCCGCCTTGACGCCGGCCATCACTTCCAGCACGTTGGCCTTGGGGTCGCGCTGCACGTTGATGGCGATGCTCGACATGCCCATCCGCCGCACGATCGACTGCGGCTTCGTATAACCCAGCTCGACTCGGGCAACATCCTTAACCCGCACGGGTGCTCCGCCGCGGCGGGCCACGATCACATTCTCTACGTGTTCGATCTTGCTGAACCGACCCAGCGTGCGGACCACCACCCGGCTCTTTTCGTCCCAGATGTCTCCGCCGGAAATGTCCTTGTTTTCGGCCGCCATGGCGTCGCGCAAATCGACAATCGTGATCTGCCGGGCGGCCAGCTTGGCGGAATCGACGATCACTCGCATCTCTTCTTCCCGCCCGCCGATGACGTTGCTGTTCGAGACGCCTTCGACTCGCTCTAATCGCGTTTCGATTTCGTCTTCGGCGAACCGTTTCAGCAGCGAGGTGTCGACCAGTTGATCGAGGAACTGCTTCATCGCCGGATGACCGCGGCCGACTTGAATCAACCGTCGCAGCTCGATCCGCTTCTGGGCCAGCACCGGCTCAAGCGGCTCATCCAGTTCGGGATGTTCTTTCAAGAACGCCCGCAATTCGTCGTGCGTCGGCGGCTTGGCGTTGAGGATAATCCAGGCGATGAAGCCCTGGCTTGTGTCGACCGATTCGATATTCGGCTCTTCGGCGTCGAGGGGGTACTGCGGCACCTGGTCGAGCTTGTTGCCGACCTTGAGCAACGTCGCCGTCATGTCGGTGCCGACGGCGAACTCCATCACGATACGACCGCGGCCGTCGTGCGATTCGCTCTTGAACTCGGTCATCCCTTCGATGCTCTTGAGCTGCTCTTCCTGCTTGTCGATGATCTCCTTTTCAATTTCCTGCGGGCTGGCCCCCGGCCAACGCGTCTCGACCGTGATGACCGGCTTCGAGACGTCGGGCGTGAGCTGCACCGGGATGCTCAACAGCGCGAGCAGCCCGAACATGCAGACCAAGATGACCCCCACGGTCACCTTAACGGGATTTCGGATGGCAAATTCGACGATCGGCATGGTGTGGTGGGGGGAGAAAGTTGAGTTTCTAGCGTTTGTCTTGTATCAGCCGCAGGGCGCTAGCCCACGGTTCTTTGCGATCAATCTCCCCAGCGAACCGGACGCTAGCGCGTCGCGGCTGATTCCGGCAAAATACTGACTTCTTGAAACGGGCGTAGCCGCTCGGCGCCTTCGGTTACCAGTCGGTCGCCGGCTTTTAGCTTTCCGATGACCTCGATGAACTGGCCGCGGCTGATGCCCTCGGTAATTTGCACTTTGCGGACTTTGTTGTCTTCTCCGACGACGTAAACCATCGGCGTGCCGCTGGAACGCACGATGGCGTCCTTGTGGGCCATCAGCCGGGTTTTTTCTTTTCCGCGCAACCGCACCCTGGCCAACATGCCTTCTTTCAATCGCGGCACGCCCTCGACCAAGCGGTTTTCGAGTCGTATCTTGACCGGGAAGCTGCGGCTGCCGCCTTGCCAGTCCGACCGGGGAACAATGTACTTGATCTGGCCGATTATCTTCTCCTCGCCCAGCGAGTCGATCCAGACATCGACCGATTGGCCCACGCTGAGCATCGAGACGAACGATTCCTCGACATTCACGACCACATCGACCCGCTCAAATCCGCTCAGCGTGGCCACGCGACCACCGATTTCAACCCACTGGCCGACGTCGGTATGTTGCTTGACGAGGATGCCTTTGAAGGGGGCCACGATCGTGTATTTGGCCAGCCGATCTTGCAGCCGCAAGACTTCCTGCTGCTGCGATTCGTAGGCGGCCTTGGCCTCGGCAATCTCTTCGGCCCGACTGCCGGCTTGTTTCAACGCGTGATCGGCCCGGGCGGCGGCGTATTGCTGCGCCGCCTTAACGGCCAGGCTGATCGTTTGCCCCAGTTCGTCGTCAGAGACGGTGCCCTGGCGGTAAAGATCGCGGGTTCGCGCCAGCTTGTCCTGCATGTACTTATCGTCGGCCTCGGCGCCCAACATGCGCGCTTCGGCCTGATCTTTCTCTTCCTGACGAAAACCTTTTTCGAGCAATTCGTGGTGGGCCTGCTTCTCTCGCATGGTCGCTTCGGCCGCGGCGATTTGCAGCTTGAGCTGCACGGTGCGAAGTTGGGCCAACGCATCGCCTTTTTGAACCAAGGCGCCTTCTTCAAACGGATAGGCGTCGACCTTGCCCGCCACCGCCGAGGCGACGTCGCTAATGTCGACCGGCACGATCGTGCCGGAGAGGATCGTCTCGATCGCCACGGGCTCCTCGCGGACCGCCGCCACGCGGACCGGCGAGGGCGGGCGACCGCCAGGCGGCTGATCGTTGCTGCATCCCGTCGACAGTAGGGCACCGACCAGCACGAACGACGACATTATGGCGGCAGGGGAATTTGGATGAAAGCGAAGCATAGCGACCCGTTTCGATGGAATGCGTCCTACCGTTCATCGTATCATCGTAATTGAGAGCTTTACGAAAGTCTATGTCGCCGCTGGGGAACCGACAATTTTTGGGCCGTCGTTGCCAACGATCACGGCGTCTTGGGCCAGACCCCACCGCGGGCTACAATGCGCCGAACGAGCAGCGGCCGATCCGGCAAAGTCATCCTCAACCGGACTACCGCACAATCACCGCTTGCCGGTTTAGCCCGGCCCTCTCTCCCCGCATTGCCATGTACACCTCGATCAAACAACACCTACAAACCCAACTCGCCGAAATCCGCTCGGCCGGCCTCTACAAAGCCGAGCGCGAAATCACCACGCCGCAGCAGGCCCGCGTCGGTGTGGCCGATTCCCCGCCGGTGCTGAACATGTGCGCCAACAACTACCTCGGGCTGGCCGATCACCCGGACATCGTCGCGGCGGCCCACGCGGGGCTCGACCGCTGGGGTTTTGGGCTTTCGTCGGTGCGGTTCATCTGCGGAACCCAATCGATTCACCGCGAGCTGGAGCGGCGGATCAGCGAGTTTCTCGGCACCGAAGACACGATCCTCTACACCTCCTGTTTCGACGCCAACGGCGGGCTGTTCGAGACGCTGCTGGGCGAGGCGGACGCGATCATCTCCGACCAACTGAACCACGCCAGCATCATCGACGGCATCCGCCTCTGCAAAGCCCGCCGGTTTCGATACCAGAACAGCCACATGGACGATCTGGAAAAGCAGCTCGGGCAGGCGGCCGATGCCCGTTTCCGGCTGATCGCCACCGACGGGGTGTTTTCGATGGACGGCACCATCGCCAAGCTGCCGGAGATTTGCGATCTGGCCGAGCGGCACGACGCGCTGGTGATGGTCGACGATTCGCACGCCGTCGGCTTCATGGGCCCGCGCGGCCGCGGCACGCACGAGCATCACGGCGTGATGGACCGCATTGATATCCTCACCGGCACCCTCGGCAAGGCCCTCGGCGGCGCCAGCGGCGGCTACACCAGCGGCCGCCAGGAGATCATCGACCTGCTGCGTCAGCGTTCGCGTCCGTATCTGTTCTCGAACAGCGTGGCCCCGCCCATCGTGGCCGCCTCCCTCGCCGCCCTCGATCTGCTCAGCGCCTCGACCGAATTGCGCGACCGCCTCGAAACGAACACCCGTCACTTCCGCAGCGCCATGACCGAACGCGGCTTCAACATTCTCCCCGGCCAACACCCCATCGTCCCGATCATGATCGGCGACGCCGCCAAAGCCACCGAGATGGCCGACGCCCTGCTGCGCGAAGGCATCTACGTCATCGGCTTCTCGTTCCCGGTAGTTCCCAAAGGAGCCGCCCGCATCCGCACGCAGATTTCCGCCGTTCACACGACGGACGATTTAGACTTCGCCATCGAGAAGTTCACCAAAGTCCGCGACGAGTTGGGTGTTTGATCTCCGTAGCAGAATTCGCAAGAATTCTCGGCGCAATCACCGGCCTGGGCCACTGCTGAATTCTTGCGAATCCAGCTACCAATTGGCCGCGACGCCCTCCCATAAAGCCGCGACCGTTGGTCGCGCCGTGGGGCGACGGAGGAGCTAGGAGTCGGGAGCCAGGGGCTAGGGAAAACGGGGTGCCAATGGCTGCTTGTCAGCCAGTGCCCCCACTGATAGACTGACGATACTGATACGGCAAGAGGGCTATGGCAAGTGAACCAAAACGTCAGATGAGTGTCTTCTCAGAATTCATGAACGGCCTCGGAAGTTGTGTGCCGAAGGAGGAAGTCTCACGCCATCGCGACGAAACAGACAGCAATTCTGGGCAAGCCGAAGTGGCACTCGACGTAGATTCCGTTATGCCGAAGCATGACGGACTAGAAACATGTTAGGTGCGGGGAATCCGGTCATGAGTGACGAAATCGGCGAGACCGAATATGAGTTCCAGCCCTTCGAAACGATCTTCCTCCGGCGTCGTGAAGAGATTCTCCAACTCGTCGGCATTTCGACTGTTTCGCTCCAACAGATGGAGGGGTTGGGACGCCTAAGCGAGGTTCTCCGGCACGAATCCGACAAAGTCGAGCACGCGCAAGAACTCGAGCGGATCGCAAAGCAACAAATCGAGTCCGACTTTCCGTTACTTCATGGCTCCGCGACGATACTCATTTGGGGCGCCCTTGAGGCGGCGACCCGAGACTTTCTCATTCGTGTTCTCCACCGTTACCCACTCGCTCGGACACTTGATGCGTTCAAACGTGTTAAGGTTAGGATCGCCGAGTATGAGCTACTCCAAGGTGAAGATCGCATGAGGTATCTCGTAGGCATCCTTGCGCGAGAGACGGCGTCACCTCTCCGGCCCGGTGCAGGAGGATTCGACTCCCTCCTCTCAGCGATAGGGGTTTTCCCTAAGATCAAATCCGTGACAAGGCGCGACCTCAACGAGATGGCCGCTGTACGGAATGTGATCGTGCATTGCGCTAGCGTTGCCGACGCACGGTTTGTTGAAGTGTGTGCATGGCTCAATCTGAAGAAAGGGGAACGTGTCTGCGTTTCCGGCGACGCGCTGACTCGCTACATCCAGGCTGCCAGTGACTACGCAGCGAGCGTCGTAGAATCTGCCCGCCTTGTCCTGCCGTCCCTAGTCGACACCGAGTCCACCGCCTGATAAAGCGATACAGATAACATTACGGGCCGTGCATCTTCGGAACGTCGCCGGCTGCCACTGCTCACCTCGCCCACCAGTGCCGTCGGGCGGCGCGATTCTGCCGCTGCTTCGGAGCTTGACGACGAGGGCGGTTCGAATTCGGAAGGTGGAAGTCGGAATGTTTCGAATTCGGAATTCGGAAGGGGGAATTCGGAATGACGGCGGCATTACAAGCACGCGGCGCAAGCAAGTGGGTCTTCGGCAACGCGGGACGCAACGGACTCACTCGCTCACCGCGTCGTGCTTGTATTTGCCGAAGCGCTCTCCAGCCGCGGAGCGGCGACAGTTAATAGCCAGGGGCGCGAGCCCTTGGAAACGGAGG
>JADFKK010000089.1 GCA_022564995.1 Planctomycetota bacterium
CGGCACGGCGAGCCCTCTCCTGCACGCGCAAACCGGGTCCGCTTGAAAACTTGTCGAATCGGCAAGTTGGTGAATATTCCCATCGCCAGGATGACCCACAGCATCACTTCATGCGTCAGCTTACAAGGCGAGCGGATTGACCCGTCCGGTCTCCAACAGCACTTGCCGAAACGTAGCGGAACCAATAACCTGTTCGAGACCTACCAATCGATCACAAACCCGCCCCGAAACCCCGGGCGGCAACGTGCAACGTCCTGGTCGCATCTTCTAGCCTCCTTGCTAGCAGTGGAGTGTATTTACACCACTAACCTAGCAGGAGGCTTTAACTTGCGCCTATTTCAACGGTATTGACCCTAGCCCCCTGCCTTCAGGGAAACGGCCGATCCTGATACGTCTTCTATTCCTGAGCGTCGCCGGTGACTTAGCGCTGTAGTATTAGGATCTGTCTCAAGAGTCAACGAAAAAGCAGTTTTGAGACAGAGCCTAGCACCACGGGGAGGTTCACCCGCTGCGAGCGTTGGACCGGCTGGACGGACCCATCGTGGCGCACAAAGTGTCCAGTTGGCAGAGTCAACGATCGGCGTTCGGGGGGGCGGCCTTACCCAGCTTATTCAGGCCGAATGCCCCGAACAAATCCAGGAAAAATCGGCCTTCGGGGAAAAAAAGACTCAATAGTCGGTTGACAATCGAACTGCGTCGAGAATAATAGAATGCTTCTGTTTTCGAGGCGTCATCCCGCCCTTATCGGATCGAGCACCTGCCCACCCGGATCCGAGCCTGTGGCGCCCCGGTGATGATAGGTGTGTGTGTTCTAACAGAGCCCTCGGTGCTGAGGCACTGCACCGGTGGTGCGTACGCCAGTTTCAACAGAATTCGATCGGTTCGAGAAGAGGTATTTCCGTATTGGCCTTTTTGTTTTGACGGAGGGGAGTTGGTAGTTACATGTCTCGTTCGAGAAACGTATTTGAAGCAATTCTGACGTACGGTCACGATGAAGATTTCGTGCCGCACGCCGGAGTGGACTATTCCGCAACCGAAGCGCCGGCCGGTTCGCACGCCAAAATCGACGTGCTCGCCGACCGCGTTTTGCGCGGTGAGCCGCTATGGCATCCCGACGATCGTCGCGATTACCGCGGCTTGACCGGAGCAGTTCGCCCGCGCGACTGAGTGCGCTGCGGCGCGCCGAGCGGTGGGGAACCCTGCACAAAAAAAGGCGCGGCGCCGGTTCTTGTGACCGACGCTGCGCCTTTGTTATGCGCAAAGAAGAGATTGCGGCGGGCGCGACCACTGGTCGCGGCTTTACACGGCGGCAAGAGTTGGCTCGCTCTTGCGAATCGGATGCTCGCCAATGTCGAGTTCTTCCCGCAAGACCAGCATGTCATCCGGAGCCTCGATCCCCAGGCGAACCTTGTCGCCGGCCACGCGAATGACCGTGACGACGATCGAATCGCCTAGCTTGATCCGTTGTTTCTCCTTACGAGAAAGTACCAACATAAGTGAACCTCCGTGCGGTTATGATATGGCAGCGTGATGAATACTGTAATTATGTATAGTAATTCGGCGAGGCGGAGTCAAGTGGAGTATTGATCCGCGATTCGTCGGTTCTCAGGCGAGTGCTGGGTCTTGGGCGAGTGATGGGGCCGGGAGCCAGGACCATTTTCAGTATCCGCACGCATTGTTTGGAAACCATTTTATTTTCTTGCCCTGCTCCACTTGGGCCCTTACACCTTGCTCGCATTCTGCCCACTTAGGAATATGTGCCTATTTACGCCGCCCGCTTCAGGCATGGCGCGTCGATGAGCTGTGTTTTCTGGTAGCGCTCACCATTGCAGTCGTAAAAGAGCACGGTGTTACGGTCGGTTTCCCAAATCGCCGTAAATTTGACGGCCCTTGGGCCGTGCAGACAAAAAAAGATACCGCAGGGCTCTTCGCCCCGCACCAGGATGCGTTCGCTGATTCGGAACGCGTCAAGTTCTAACTGATTTTCGTCACAAAGGGTTTCGTTGACATAATCGCGAAGGTTACGCAGAGATTGAATCTGGCGAGAACACGTCAACATTTGGGGCGAGGTCTCCTTGCTATGTACGCAAGCTGAGGAAGCTGCGATGCCGCGTACAGGTGAGAGGAAATGGGTAGAGTGTCGATACAGAATGCTATCGGCAAGATAGGAGGTGTACTTCCGCACCTTTGCTGACAATTTACGAAAACGGCGCAAGAGGCGCGCTACTTTACGCCTTTGCTTTCTTTCGCATAAGCCGCAAAACTCTCCGCCACTTTTCCCGCCTTGTGATCGCCTTTGTGAAGTAGCACGCGATAACGCAACGTGATCGACTTGCCCGATCGAATCGTGTGCGAGCCGTCGACCTGGTTACTGCCCTTGAAGTGATGCAGGCCGAATGGATTGGCGGCGAACAGACCGTAAGTCCGCACATGCCAATAAGTCGGATAACGAAAACTACTCGGGTGATTCATGATGGCGATGCCCAGCCGCTCGCCCTCGACCGGCCCGTGGTAATCGACCCAGGCGGCCGCCTTTCCCCAAGCGTTTTTATCGACTTGGCCCTCACTGTTGATCAGCTTTCCGCCCTTCTTTGAATCAGGCTTCATGTCTCCGGCCACGCGAATGCCGAAGCAGCCCTCTTTGGTATCGCCCAGCTTGACGTCGCCGGCCGTGGCCTTGAGGGTAATTTCAAAATCGATCGTGCGGGTGTCCCCGTCGGCGAAGAAAGTGAGCGTCCGTACGTCTTCGCACTGCTTCTTTCCCTTCGCGTCGATCCAATCGTTCTGTGTGACGATGACCGCACGCTTTCCGCCGGAGACTTTAACAAACTTGCGATGAACGATGCTGCCGGCGCCCTTGTTCTCGTGCCAGAAGCTCACGCCATTCACGTCGCCGTGGGTAAACCAAAATGAGCGATGATGCGGATGGTCGGCCCGCTCGCCCGCGGTCGCCGCCGTCATCGGATAGTTCCGCGTGACTGCCTTGCCGGTCGGCCCGATGACCGGATAAAGAATCGGCTTGTTGTTCGATTGGGTCACGTACTTGGTAAACAGCTTGCCGTCGACCTTGATCGTCACCCCCGCTTCAGTCCGCTCGGCGGTGATTTCGGCACGGGCGGCGGTTGAGGTGATGAGGAGACACAGCAAGGTGGCGGTGAGGATTGGAAGTCGTTGGATCATGGCAAGGTCTTTCTATCGAGAGGGAGGGCAATAGCGTGGGGATGATTGGCGACCATCGCGTTGACATTCGCCGCAGCCCCATCGTAACGGCTGGCCGAGCGGTTTGCCACTGGCTGGGGCTTTCGATAGCCCGACGTATTCATTCACCGCCCGAATCCGGGCCGTTAGAATAAAGCTGCAAAACGATACCTTTATCTCTTCCGTCCTGTTAGACTGGGCGATAGTTCATCGTCGTCACCGAGGGAAAGCGGAAGCATGCACAGGTTTTCTTGGAACAGAATGCGTAGCGGTTTGACGAAGTGTCTTCTCCGATTACGCCCCTCGCTCCTCGTCCGCAGTCGAATGAGCAGGTCGCGCGGCCATCGTCATTTCTCGCCCACCAGCGAGCGGCTGGAGCCGCGGCAGATGCTCTCCGCCAACGTGCTGATCAATGAGATTCACTACGACCCGGACGTCAAGACGCAATTGGTCGAGTTCGTCGAGCTTTACAACGCCGGAGACGAGAGCGCGGAATTGACCGGCTGGCGCATTTCAGACGGCGTGCAGTTCGAATTCCCCGCAGGCGCAAGCATTCCGGCGGGCGGGTATCTCGTGATTGCCCAAGATCCGCTGGCGTTCAACGCAAAATTCGGCCGCACTGCTTTCGGGCCGTATCTGGGAAAACTCAGCAGCCGCGGCGAGAAGGTCGAAATCAGCGATGCCTCGAACGTGCGGCAGGACATCGTCGATTATAAGCTCGGTTTTCCCTGGCCGACCGTCGGCGATCGGATCTCTCGCTTTGGAGACGGCCACTCGATCCAGTTGATCCACCCCTCGCTGGACAACGACCTGGGCGGAAGTTGGCGTTCGGCCGCGCCCACGCCCGGCGCCCGCAACAACGGCGTTTTCAACAGTAGCGCCGCGCCACAAATGCGGCAGGTCGACCATAACCCCAATCAGCCCGCCTCCGGAGAAAGTGTGACGATTACGGTCAAAGTCACTGACCCGGATGGCGTGGCAAGCGTCGTGCTGGAATACCAAACGGTCGATCCGGGTAATTACATACGTCTGACCGACGCGGCGTATCGAACCAGTTGGACTTCGCTGGTGATGCGTGACGACGGGACCGGTGGCGATGAATTGGCCGGCGACGACACCTTCACCGCGACTCTGCCGGCCGATCTGCAAACGCATCGCCGGTTGGTGCGTTACCGCATCACCTCCGAAGACACGCTCGGCAATTCGATCACCGGGCCCTACGACGACGACCCGCAACCGAATTTCGCCTACTTCGTTTACGACGGCGTACCCGACTGGACCGCCGCCGATCGGCCCGGGGTGACCGACCCCGAGACATTCGGCTCCGACGTGATGAATCAGTTGCCGGTTTATCATCTGATTTCCAACAACGCCGATGTCCAAAACAGCCAGTACGTCTCGTCATTCAAACAGACGCGATTCTGGGGCACGATCGTCTACGACGGCGTGGTGTACGACCATGTGAATTATCGCGTTCGGGGCGAGGCTTCGACCTATGTGTCGGGCAAGAACAAATGGCGAATCTTCTTCAACCGCGGCCATCGATTCCGGGCGGTCGATGATTTCGGGGTGCCGAACAAAGAGGCTTGGAGCACGATCAATTTTAGCGCGTTGGCATCGCCCTGGCTGGCGGTGAATCGCGGCATGGCGGGCTTGGACGAGGGGATTGCCTTCGCGGCCTACGAACTGGCCGGCATTCCGACGCCGAACACCAGCTACTTTCAGTTTCGGGTGATCGACAACGCCGCCGAAGCGCCCACCAATCAATATGGTGGCGACATGTGGGGCCTCTACATGACCATCGAGCACCTCAACGACGCGTTCATCGACGAGCACGATTTGCCAGACGGTAACATCTACAAGATGCAAGGCGGCCCCGAAAAGAAAAACCAGGGAGCGACGCAGACCACCAGCAACTCCGACGTGAACGCATTTCGATCGGCCAGCAGCACGTTTCAAACCGTCCAGTGGTGGCGCGACAACACCGATCTGGAGGCGCTCTACACCTTCAAGGCGCTCAATCGCGCGATGAACAACGCCGACCTCCGCGATAACTTTAACTTTCTTTGGTATCACCGCTCCGACGACGACCGCTGGGTGCCCATCCCTTGGGACATGGACATGCTCTTTCCCGAGACCACGCATATTTGGCCCGCGACCATCGTCGCCGTCGAAAACGTCGTCAATCAACATCCCGAATTGCGGATCGAGTTTCAGGCCCGGGCGCGCGAGCTGCGAGACCTGCTCTTTAATGACCAATTCGAACAGCTCGTCGATCAATTCGTCGAGGTCGTTGCCCCGGCCGACATGGACTTAACCATGGCCGACGTTGATCGGTTCATGTGGAACAATCACCCGAGAGCGGCCGGCGGGCACCGCGGCGCGTTTTACGATTCCCCGCGCAGAGAATCACGACTCGGCGGCCCCGACTACACCCGAACGCTGGTGACCGAAGACATGGCGGGGATGGGGCAATTCATCAAAGACACAGTAAAGGCCGGCGGCTATAACGGAATTCGATTCAATGCGTTGTTCGCCGACACCTCGATTCCGCGTCAGCCAACGGTCAGCTACATCGGCGCGGAAGAATTCCCACTGAACGGCCTGCGGTTTCAAACCAGCAGCTTTTCCGATCCGCAAGGCAACGGAACATTCGCCGCGATGGAGTGGCGGATCGGAGAAGTTACCGACCCCAGTGCGGCCGATTTTGATTCGACCAAGCGGCCGAAGTATGAGATCGAGGCCGATTGGGAGAGTGGAGAGATTACCGTCTTTGACAACGCGATCTCGATTCCGGCGGAGAATCTCGATGTGGGCGATACCTACCGCGTGCGGGTGCGGATGAAGGACAGCTCGGGACGCTGGAGTCACTGGTCGGAGCCGGTGCAGTTTGTCGCCGGCACGCCGACCGCTTCTCCGCTGGTCGAGGGGCTGCGAATCACTGAGGTACATTACAACCCGGCCGGGCCGGTCGAAGAGAACGACCAGTTTGAGTTCATCGAGTTACAGAACATCGGCCAGCGGGCGGTCGACCTGTCGGGCGTCGCGCTCAAAGACGGCGTTCGATTTCAGTTCGCCGGCAGCAGCATTACTTCGCTTGCCCCGGGTGCGTTTGTGCTGGTGGTCCGCAATCAGGCAGCCTTCGAGTCGCGCTATGAAGTCGGGCTGCCTATCGCCGGCGAGTACGACGGCAAGCTGCAAAACGACGGAGAGCGGATTGAGCTGGTCGACGTCGCCGAAGGAACGCTGCAAAAGTTCAAGTACAAAGACGGTTGGTACGACTTGACCGATGGCGAGGGATTCTCGCTGACCCGCGTCGATTTGGGCGATGCCGCGGCCGATGCGAGTCTAAGCGACCGTGCGAGTTGGCGACCGAGCAGCGATTTTGGCGGATCGCCGGGCGAGATCGATACGTTTTCGGTGCCGGCGCCGGGGGCGATTGTCGTCAACGAGGTGCTGGCTCACAGCGACACGGCCGACGGGGATTGGATCGAACTGCTCAACACGACCAACGCGCCGATCGACATGAGTGGCTGGTTCTTGAGCAATGAAAAGATCACACCGCTCAAATACGAGGTTCCCTCTGGCACGATCATCCCGGCCGGCGGATTCGTCATATTCACCCAGTCGATGCACTTCGGTGAGTCGTTCGCGCTGAGCGATTTGGGCGACGAGGTGATCGTGCAAGCAGCCCAGGGCGGTGTGATGTTGGGATTCCGCGCTCGCGAAGATTTCGGCGCCAGCGAAAACGGCCGCACGCTGGGCCGTACCATCAAATCAACTGGCGGCAAAGACTTTGTCGCGATGGAAAACGCCACGTTCGGCGCCACAAATTCCGGTCCGCTCGTCGGACCGGTCGTGATTCACGAAGTCATGTACAACCCGAGCCGCGATGATGACAGCGACGGCGGCAGCGAATTCGTCGAGTTGATCAACATCTCGGGCGCGGCGGTCTCGCTCGAAGGCTGGCATTTCGAGGCGATCCGTTACACGTTCGGTCCCGAGGCGGTAATCGAGCCGGGCGGATTGGTCGTCGTCGTGCCGCTCGATCCGGCTGAATTCCGCGCGACGCACAACGTGCCGGATGAGGCCCGGCTGTTCGGCCCGTATTTAGGCGCGCTGAGCAACGGCGGCGAGAGCTTGCGGCTTAACAAGCCGGGCGAGCCGGACGGCGAATTCATTCCCTCGATCATGGTCGATCGGGTCAGCTACGACGACAAGGCACCGTGGCCGGTCGAGGCCGACGGAACCGGCGCCGCGCTGCAGCGCATCGTGCCCGAGGCGTATGGCAACGAGCCGGAGAATTGGGGCGTGACGCTACCGGGCGGCACGCCGGGCGATTTCCTCATCTTGCCGATGGTTAACGAGGTGCTCGTCTCCGCCAGCGCTTGGTCGTCGGCGATGCTCGACGGGCTCAGCGCGGCAGGTCTCGGCGAAGGCGGTTTTTCGATTCCCGCCGGCGCCCGGCAGTTGCAGAACATCGCCTGGACCGGTATCGACCAAATAAGCCTCCGCTTCAGCGAGCACGTCGACGTAACATCCGCTGACTTGCAGGTTGCCGGCGCGGGCGTACACGACTATCGCATCGTCGACTTCGAGTACGACCGCCCCACGCTAACGGCCACCTGGACGCTCGACCGGCCGGCCCGCGCCGACAAGCTTCTGATTGAACTAAGCGACGACGTGCGAGACCAATCCGGCTTGCCGCCCGACGGAAATTGGACCGACACCTTCAGTGTATTTCCTTCGGGTAACGGGGCGATCGACGGTAGCGGCGATGCGTTTCAGTTTCGTATTAACATCATAGCCGGCGACGTAACGGATGACGGACGTGTCGATCGGGCCGATCTGGTCGATTTGATTCACGCGATCGGGGATCGCAGCGCGACCGCCGATTCGCTGCGCCGCGATCTGACCGGTGACGGGCGGATCGACCTGTCTGATCTGCGCTCAGCGCTGCTGCGCATGGGCAGCGGATTGCCCAGCGGCGAGCCCGAGCCGCCCGGGTCTGCTACGCCGCAAGCGGCAGTCGACGTGTTTTTCGCACGCGCCGGCGCGGCATCGCCGGGTCGATTTTTGCTCACCGATCCAATCGAAGGAATCAGCGTATCGGATGTTTCGGTACGGGCTCAACGCAAACATGTTGGCTCGCCGTCGCTCGGCCATTTGATCGACGCAATCGACCGACTGGGGCGACGCGACCACGCAACATTGCGACGTGCCAATCGCATCAGCGGCCTGTCCTCGCACGACATGTCGCTACGTCGTCTCCAAGCCGTAGCCGTCGACCACGCACTGGCCGAGGAGTCGACTACCGAAGGGGCGAGCACTCTCAGGCGGCGTGCGAGACACCTTGCCCGCCGCTAGATGTTGCGGCACGCTGTATACTGTCTCAAAAACCCGTGGCGCGTGAGGCGCCTCAAGAAACGACCCTTTGATGACGCACGGACCGGGGCGATCAAGTCCTCTTTTCTGTCGGGGGGCGAGATTGTTCCGTAAAGTCGTCGGAGCGAGGTTGTTGATTTGGCCTGGTAACCGAAGGTATTTCGGCACGGCGAGAGGCTGCCAATATGATCGATCACTCGCCCTAGACAGAATGGCGACTGGCGGTTGCCTGACTTGCGTGCGCCAACCGGTGGGAACCGTTAGGGCCGTCCGAAACAGTGACCCCCTGCAATCCGGGCCGCTCGACCTGTTCTGAAAAATAGTATCTTTGTTTCTCGTTGCCTGTTAGACTGAGACGACGGTTCCGCATCGCCACTCAAGGTGAAAACGCAACAATGCAAAATACGACTCGGATCAAGCCTCGAAACGGTTCTGCGAGGTGTGTATCTCGGCTGCGATCGTGGCTCCTCGGCCGTGGTCAAACTGACCTCGCTGCATCTCGACATCGCAGCTTTTCGCCCACCAGCGAACGGCTGGAGTCGCGGCAGATGCTCTCGGCCAACGTGGTGATCAATGAGCTTCACTACGACCCGGACGTGAAGACCGAATTGGTCGAGTTTATCGAGTTGCACAACGCCGGTGACCAGAGCGCCGATCTGACAGGTTGGCACATTGCGGACGGTGTGGGGTTTGAGTTTTCACCGGGGACGAGCATTCCATCGGGCGGTTATCTCGTGATCGCCCAAGACCCGGCGGCCTTCAGCTCGAAGTTCGGCCGCACGGCACTCGGTCCCTACTTGGGAAAACTCAGCGCTGACGGCGAACAGGTTGAGCTTCGCGACGCGGCGAACGACCGGCAAGACGTCGTCGATTACCAGTTGGGGTTTCCCTGGCCGACCGTTGGTGATCGGATCTCTCGCGCCGGAGACGGACACTCGATTCAGTTGGTCCAGCCTGCGCTCGATAACGACTTGGGCGGAAGTTGGCGCTCGGCCGCGCCCACGCCGGGTACGCGCAACAACAGCGTCTTCAGTTCAAACGCCGCGCCGCAGATGCGGCAGGTCGACCACAGCCCCAATCAGCCCATCTCCGGCGAGGAGGTGACGATCACGGTTAAGGTGACCGACCCGGACGGCGTGGCCTCGGTCACACTTTCCTATCAGTTGGTCGACCCGGGCGACTACATCGAAATTGGCGATGCTCGCTACCGGACGCAGTGGACCGACGTGACCATGAACGACGCGGGAACCGGCGGCGACAAGGTCGCCGGCGACGACCGGTTTACGGCGGTGCTGCCCGGCGCCCTGCAAACGCATCGCCTGCTGGTGCGCTATCGCATCACCGCCGAGGACAGCCGGGGCGCGTCGATCACCGGCCCTTACGAGGACGACCCCACGCCCAACTTCGCCTATTACGTTTACGATGGCGTGCCCGACTGGACCGCTTCAAACCGGCCGGGTGCGGCGGAAGTCACCTACGGATCCGACGTGCTCAATTCGGTGGCGACCTATCAGTTGATCACCCGTCGCGGCGATCACCAGGACGCACAACATATCCCCAACAGTGGCACCGGCACCTACGGCCACGGGAACTTCAACTGGCAAGGAACGCTGGTCTACGACGGCGTCGTTTACGACCACATTCGCTATCGAGTCCGCGGCGGCGTATGGCGGTTCTCGATGGGCAAGAACATGTGGAAGTTCGACTTCAATCGGGGTCGTTACTTTCAAGCCCGCGACGATTACGGTCGCAAGTACGACGAGAAATGGGACAAGCTGAATTTTTCGGCCTTGATCCAGCAAGGTAACTTTCTTCACCGCGGAGAGCAGGGGTTGTTTGAGCAGGTCGGCTTCAAGCTGTTCAATCTGGCGGGCGTGGCGAGTTCCAATACCAACTACGTCCATTTTCGCATCGTCGAAAGCGACGATGAGAACTCCAACCAAATCGGATCAAGCCAATACAACACCGATTTTCAGGGGCTTTATCTGACCACCGAACAACTGGATGGGCAGTTTCTGGACGAACACGATTTGCCGGACGGCAATTTCTACAAGATGGAAAACGGCAATGTCCAGAAGAACAATCAAGGGTCGACACAGCCGAGCAGTTTTTCGGACTTAAACACCTTTACGTCGCGCGCCGAAGGATCAACGCAGACTGAAGCGTGGTGGCGAGACAATTTCGATCTGGAGGGTTACTATAGCTACCGCACGATTGTCGAGGCGATTCACCAATACGACATCGCAAATGGAAAAAACTACTACTACTACCACAATCCCGAGACCGACAAATGGTCCGTGCTGCCCTGGGATCTCGATCTGACCTGGGCTGACAACATGTTCGGCAGCGGCAATCACCCCTTCAAGAGCCGCATCACGCAACGAGCGGTTTTCTCGCAGGAGTATCGCAACCGCCTGCGTGAAATCATGGACCTGCTCTATAACGCCGAACAGACCGGAATGCTGATCGACGAGACGGCGGCGCTGGTTTATACACCCGGCGAGCCTTCGTTCGTCGATGCCGATCGGGCGATGTGGGACTATAACCCGATTCTCACTTCTGGTTATATCAATTCCGGCAAGGCCGGACACGGACGGTTTTATCAACGGGCCACCGATCGCACGTTCGCCGGAATGGTGCAGTTGGTCAAGAACTACGTCGACTCGCGCGGCAATTGGATGACGACGAATCTCCTCACCGACAGGAACGTGATTCCCGACACGCCCACGGTCACCTACACCGGCGAGGCGAGCTTTCCCGTCAACGGTCTGACGTTCGATACCTCGGCGTTCCAGGGCAACGGCACCTTTGCCGCCATGGAGTGGCGGATTGCGGAGATTACCGATCCGAAGGCCGCGGATTTTGACCCGACGAAGCGGCGGAAGTATGAGATCGAGGCGGATTGGGAGAGCGGAGAGCTGGCTTCGTTTGACAACTCGATCTCGATTCCGGCGGAGAATCTCGATGTGGGTGATACCTACCGCGTGCGGGTGCGGATGAAGGACAGCTCGGGACGCTGGAGTCACTGGTCGGAGCCGGTGCAGTTTGTCGCGGGCACGCCGACCGCTTCGCCGCTGGTCGAGGGGCTGCGAATCACTGAGGTACATTACAACCCGGCCGGGCCGGTCGAAGACAATGACCAGTTCGAGTTCATCGAATTGCAAAACATCGGCCAGCAGGCAGTCGACCTGTCCGGGGTTGCACTCAAGGACGGCGTCAGATTCCAGTTCGCCGGCAGCAGGGTAACTTCGCTCAATCCGGGCGAGTTGGTGCTGGTGGTCCGCAATCAGGCAGCCTTCGAGTCGCGCTATGAAATGGGGCTGCCTATCGCCGGCGAGTATGACGGCAAGCTGCAAAACGGCGGGGAAGAGATTGAGCTGGTCGACGTCGCCGAAGGAACGCTGCAAAAGTTCAAGTACAAAGACGGTTGGTATGACTTGACCGATGGCGAGGGATTCTCGCTGTCGCGCGTCGATTTGGGCGATGCCGCGGCCGATGCGAGTCTAAGCGACCGTGCGAGTTGGCGACCGAGCAGCGATTTTGGCGGATCGCCGGGCGAGATCGATACGTTTTCGGTGCCGGCGCCGGGGGCGATTGTCGTCAACGAGGTGCTGGCTCACAGCGACACGGCCGACGGGGATTGGATCGAACTGCTCAACACGACCAACGCGCCGATCGACATGAGTGGCTGGTTCTTGAGCAATGAAAAGATCACACCGCTCAAATACGAGGTTCCCTCTGGCACGATCATCCCGGCCGGCGGATTCGTCATATTCACCCAGTCGATGCACTTCGGTGAGTCGTTCGCGCTGAGCGATTTGGGCGACGAGGTGATCGTGCAAGCAGCCCAGGGCGGTGTGATGTTGGGATTCCGCGCTCGCGAAGATTTCGGCGCCAGCGAAAACGGCCGCACGCTGGGCCGTACCATCAAATCAACTGGCGGCAAAGACTTTGTCGCGATGGAAAACGCCACGTTCGGCGCCACAAATTCCGGTCCGCTCGTCGGCCCCGTTGTGATTCACGAAGTCATGTACAACCCAGGCGATGACGGCGGCAGCGAATTCGTCGAGTTGATCAACATCTCGGGCGCGGCGGTCTCGCTCGAAGGCTGGCATTTCGAGGCGATCCGTTACACGTTCGGTCCCGAGGCGGTAATCGAGCCGGGCGGATTGGTCGTCGTCGTGCCGCTCGATCCGGCTGAATTCCGCGCGACGCACAACGTGCCGGATGAGGCCCGGCTGTTCGGCCCGTATTTAGGCGCGCTGAGCAACGGCGGCGAGAGCTTGCGGCTTAACAAGCCGGGCGAGCCGGACGGCGAATTCATTCCCTCGATCATGGTCGATCGGGTCAGCTACGACGACAAGGCACCGTGGCCGGTCGAGGCCGACGGAACCGGCGCCGCGCTGCAGCGCATCGTGCCCGAGGCGTATGGCAACGAGCCGGAGAATTGGGGCGTGACGCTACCGGGCGGCACGCCGGGCGATTTCCTCATCTTGCCGATGGTTAACGAGATGCTCGTCTCCGCCAGCGCTTGGTCGTCGGCGATGCTCGACGGGCTCAGCGCGGCAGGTCTCGGCGAAGGCGGTTTTTCGATTCTCGCCGGCGCCCGGCAGTTGCAGAACATCGCCTGGACCGGTGTCGACCAAATTAGCCTCCGCTTCAGCGAACACGTCGACGTAACATCCGCTGACTTGCAGGTTGCCGGCGCGGGCGTACACGACTATCGCATCGTCGACTTCGAGTACGACCGCCCCACGCTAACGGCCACCTGGACGCTCGACCGGCCGGCCCGCGCCGACAAGCTTCTGATTGAACTAAGCGACGACGTGCGAGACCAATCCGGCTTGCCGCTCGACGGAAATTGGACCGACACCTTCAGTGTATTTCCTTCGGGTAACGGGGCGATCGACGGTAGCGGCGATGCGTTTCAGTTTCGTATTAACATCATAGCCGGCGACGTAACGGATGACGGACGTGTCGATCGGGCCGATCTGGTCGATTTGATTCACGCGATCGGGGATCGCAGCGCGACCGCCGATTCGCTGCGCCGCGATCTGACCGGTGACGGGCGGATCGACGTGTCTGATCTGCGCTCAGCGTTGCTGCGCATGGGCAGCGGATTGCCCAGCGGCGATCCCGGCGGGAGCGGGTCTGCTACGCCGCAAGCGGCGGTCGACGTGTTTTTCGCACGCGCCGGTGCGGCATCGCCGGGTCAACTGTTTCTCGCTGACACGTTCGCCCATCGCGAAACCCCCGCCTTCCGGCGAAGGCTGGGGCTGAATCGGATGTCACACGACGCGGCGCTCGACCAAGCTTCGGACACTGAGTCATCGCAATGGCAGGAACTCCCGGCGTCGCGTCGCCGCCGAAATCGGGCATAAGTGAAACGCTTGACCCGATCAAATTCTCCCTGCTATACTTTCTCGCACTGGCCCGCATAATTCGTGGGTGCCCAGGGCACGCTATTTCATTCACTCCCCAAGAGGATTGCCATGTCGACCGCCGAGCAAACTGGAATCTATGACAGCATTACCCAATGCGTCGGCAATACGCCGCTGGTGAAGCTGCGCCGGCTGACCGAGGGCTGCGTGGCCTCGGTGGTCGCGAAGATGGAGAATCTCAACCCGCTGTGGAGCGTGAAGGATCGCCTTGGAAAGGCCATGATCGACGCCGCCGAGCGCGACGGGCTGATTAAGGAAGACACGGTCATCATCGAGCCGACCAGCGGAAACACGGGCATCGCGCTGGCGTATGTGTGCGCGGCCCGCGGATATACGCTCAAGGTGACGATGCCCGAGAGCATGACGATCGAGCGTCGCCGGCTGCTCAAGGCATTGGGGGCCGAGATCATACTCACTCCCGCGGCCGAAGGCATGCCAGGGGCGGTTCGCCGCGCCACCGAATTGGCCGAACAGAACGACAATTATTACTTGCCTCAACAGTTCAACAATCCGGCCAACGCGGAGATTCACCGCCGCACGACCGCCGAGGAAATCTGGCGCGACACGGGCGGGCAAGTCGATATCCTGGTCTCCGGCGTCGGCACCGGCGGCACGATCACCGGCGTTGGCGAGGTGCTCAAGGATCGCAAGGCGTCGTGTCAAGTGATCGCCGTCGAGCCGGCCAACAGCCCGGTCATCACGCAGCGTCGGGCCGGCGAAGACTTGCAGCCAGGCAAGCACACGATCCAGGGTATCGGCGCCGGGTTTATCCCCAACGTGCTCAATGTGGACATCATCGACGACGTTGTGCTGGTGAAGGACGAAGACGCCGCCGAAACGACGCGGCTGCTCGCGACCGAAGAGGGCCTGTTCTGCGGTGTCAGCAGCGGCGCCGCCGCCTGGGCCGCCGTCGAAGTCGCCAAACGCCCCGAAAACGAAGGCAAGCTAATCGTCGTCGTGCTCCCCGACCTGGGCGAGCGTTATCTGTCGACGCAGTTGTTTCCTGAATAGCGCAAGTCGCATTCCGTCTGCACGTTTCATCCCAAAAACCCCCAGCCCCCGCCGGGAGGCGGGGGTTTTTCGTTGCGCTGTCAAGAAACGCGACCACTCGCAGCACCCCTCGCAAACCCCTCGCCTTCCGGCGGGGGCTAGGGGTTTGGAAGAAGCTTGCGTTTCGTGACTTCGGAAAAATATATTGCCATAGCGAAAAGATGCTTGCGTCGTCATTTCAATTCCATACAATCACCGACATGCCTGTCTATTTGTTCACCTATCATGCGTATCGCAGTTGGATGCCGGACCGGCCCGGTGGATTCGTTCAGAAGGGCAAAGGACTTCAACCGCCGAATCGAGAGCTTGCCGCAGCGTATGCTAATGCTGCAAACCATCCGCCGTTTTCTTTTGACGAAGACACGCAACGGTTACTCATCGAAACAACGCTCGATGTCTGCTCTCGCCGGGATTGGCGACTGCACGGAATTGCCACCGAGACATCTCACCTGCACGCCCTCGTAAGCTGGAAAAACACAACCCGCTGGCAAAACGTCCGTGGAAAGATTCGCAACATCTGCAGCCTGGAACTGTCCAAGAAACACCAGCAGCATGGTCGCCCGTGGTTCGTAGAAGGTGCCAGCCGAAAGCGCGTGCGCAATCGCAGGCACTTCGAGCGCCTAATGACCACCTATCTCCCCAATCACCGCGGACTCAAGTGGTTTGAAACCCGCGGCTGGATCAAACCGTGAGTTGCCCCGTCATTCAACATGGTCCGCAAATCAAACCCTAGCCCTGGCCGGGAGGCCGGGGTTTGCATGGGGCGCCAAGAAATTCCGCTACTCGCAGCGCCACGCAAACCCCTCGCCTCCCGGCGGGGGCTAGGGGTTTGAAGCCCGTGGGGGCGTTTTCTTGCGGCGCTACTCCTCTTCCCCGCGCAGCTTCGCCAGCACGCTGTAATCCTCCAGCGTGCTGGTGTCGCCGACTTCGGTGTTGCCGCTGGCGATGTCGCGCAATAGGCGCCGCATGATCTTGCCGCTACGGGTCTTTGGCAACGCGGCGGTGAAGCGGATGTCGTCGGGCACGGCCAGCGCGCCGATTTCTTTGCGGACGTGGGCCTTGAGTTCATCTCGCAGTTCGTCGCTCGGCTCAACGTCCTTGACGGTCACGAACACCGAGATCGCCTCGCCTTTCAGTTCATGTGGCCGGCCGACCGCGGCGCACTCGGCGACGTGCGGGTGGCTGACCAGGGCGCTTTCGACTTCGATCGTGCTCAGCCGGTGACCCGAGACGTTGATCACGTCGTCGATGCGGCCCATGATCCAGTAGTAACTGTCGTCGTCGCAGCGTGCGTTGTCGCCGGTCAGAAACATGCCCGGCACGGTTGACCAATACTGCTCGCGATACCGCTCTTCGTCACCCCAAATCCCGCGTAACATGCCGGGCCAGGGCTTGGCGATGCACAGCATCCCGCCGCGATTGGCCGCCACCGGATTGCCGTCGTCGTCGACAATCGCCGGCACGACGCCGGGAATCGGCTTGGTACAACTGCCCGGCTTGGTCGGAACGGCGGCGGGTAGCGGCGACATCATAATGCCGCCGGTCTCGGTTTGCCACCAAGTGTCGACGATCGGGCAGCGCTCGCCGCCGATCGTGCGGTGATACCACATCCAGGCCGCCGGATTGATGCCCTCGCCGACCGTGCCCAGCAGCCGCAGGCTCGATAGATCGCTGCGCTCGGGGAACTGATCGCCCCATTTGATGAACGCCCGAATGGCGGTCGGGGCGGTGTAAAAAATCGTCACCTTATACTTCTCGACGATCTGCCAGAAACGGCCTTCGTCGGGATGATTCGGCGCGCCTTCGTACATCACGACCGTTGCCCCGGCCGACAGCGGGCCGTAGACAATGTAGCTGTGCCCGGTGATCCAGCCGCAGTCGGCCGTACACCAGAAGATGTCGCTGTCGCGATGATCGAAAACCCACTCGAAGGTTTTCTTGGCGAACAGATTGTAGCCGGCCGTCGTGTGCATGATGCCCTTGGGCTTGCCGGTCGATCCGCTGGTGTAGAGGATGAACAGCGGGGTTTCGCTGTCCAACGGTTCCGCCGGGCAATCGGCCGACGCCTCGGCCATCAATTCGTGCCACCAGAAGTCGCGGCCCTCTTGCATCGTCACGTCGTTGCCGACTCGGCGGAGCACGACGCATTTTTCGACGCTGGGCGATTTGGCCAGCGCCTCGTCGATGGTCGCTTTCAGCGGTAATTGCTTTCCGCGGCGCCAGGCGGCGTCGGAGGTAAGCTGCAGCTTCGCGCTGGCGTCGCCATTGCGATCGGCAATCGCCGCGGCCGAGAAGCCGGCGAAGATCACCGAGTGAACCGCGCCGATGCGTGTACACGCCAGCATGGCAATCGCCAACTCCGGCACCATCGGCATGTAAATCGACACCACGTCGCCGCGGCCGATGCCGAGCGTCTTGAGCACGTTGGCGAATTTGCAAACCTCCGCGTGCAACTCCTTATAAGTGAACGACCGCTCATCGCCCGGCTCGCCTTCCCAGAGAATCGCGGTTTTGTTCTCCCGCTCCGTGCCGAGGTGCGCGTCGAGGCAGTTGTATGAGACGTTGGTCTGGCCGCCGACGAACCACTTGGCAAACGGCTCGTCCCACTCCAGCACCGTCTCAAACGGCTTGAACCAGTGCAGCTCCGCGGCCAGCTTGCCCCAAAACGCCTCCGGGTCGGCCTCGGCCTCGTTCCAGAGCGTCTCATAGGCCGCCATCGAGTCGATGTCGGCCTTGGCCACAAACTCCGCACTAGGAGGAAACAGCCGCTCCTCCCGCATCACCGTATCAATTTGGCCACTAGATTTATCCGCCATGCCAAAACATCCTCCCAGGCACGAAAAAACGTAAGAATCACAGTAAAGCAAGAACCGCGATTCTACGGCGATGCTATGGAAGCGTCAACGAAGCAGGACAGGCGGGAGGTCTGCGGATGACTTGCGTTTATTAGCGTCTATTAGCGTGAATCAGCGGTTTCTGAAGTCGAATAGGAAACCGCTAATTCACGCTAATCGACGCTAATGACCTCGTGCGGCATGCGTCCGTCGGAATCATACATCGAATAGTTTGATGAAGAGGATCAAACTGCTCGAAAACACGACGACAACAAAGGCGGCGACCAGGGCGATGATGACGACGCGCACGCGCGGAAACAAGTCGTACTCGACCCTCTCACCATCGACGAAGGCATTCACTCTGCCGATCTTGTCGACTCGGACCTCGATTTGGTGCTGCTCTGTCGTGCCCAATTGAATGCGATACGGGCCGCGCCGCGTTGGTGTAGAATTGCCTGCCGCATCAATCGAGTGAGTCCTGAGTCCTCTCCAGATAGATGTTTCCACACAAATCGTGTGGATTTCGTCGCGGCCAACCCGGAAGGTGCGCCGCGCCCTCCCAATGATCCCATAGCGATCAACGTCCGTTGACGGCGACGCGTCGGGATTGTCGGTGTCGGAAGGCAGTTGAGTGGTCATGGAAGTATCTCCTTCCGCCAAAAGTCTACCACGGAAACTGGATGGGGATTACGTCATCTGCAGATCAAATTCAGTCCACTCGCCACACACGCACCACCGAAACGATACGGTCCTGCTTCGACACATTGAAGAACATGCCGAGCGGGGCTTCGAATGCGATGCGCATTGAGCCGGTGCGAGATTCGCCGAGCGCGAGAGGTTGCGTGGCCAGCAACTGTTCCATGCGGTCCGCGGCCTGACGCACCGCGTTGCGATCCGCGGCCTCGGTCCACAGTTCGGCAAGCTCGTCTTCGGCGGCTTGTTTCCAGACGACCGTGTACTTCATGCGCTTTCGAGCCGCGACCAGATTTCCGCCAACGCGCGACCGCCCGGCTGCTCAAGCCTCCGCTGGAGTTCTTCATCGGTGATCTGTGCGTTGGCCCAATCATAGATCAGCCGTTGATAAACTTCCTGGGGCAAAAAATGCCCAACGGTTTCACCGGTAGGAGCGCACAATTCCAGCGGCTCGTTGCCGGAGTGCAACTGGGCAAGCAATGAATCGTCAAGAATCACTTTGGTCATCATGGTCCCCTTCAGATGGCGAACCCGAGCGAAAGCACAGTGTCCCAATTATACCCTCGCCCGGGATGTCAGTCACCTGGCAAAAAACGTGGAAACGTTGCTGCTTGGCGGCGGTTCATCGGGACGGTACGCCATAATTGGACTTATCCCGCATTTCGCTCACAATGTATGTGGTTGTTGGTGCAATCCGTGGATTTGGTTTTGAGGAGAGAACTCATGATCGAGGATCGACCAATCACGCTAACGGGCGTGAGTGCATTTCAACTCGACGAAAGTCTGCACGCCTTGAGCTTCTGCAGAGAACAAGTGACTCGTGGTGGTGTTCCAGAAAAGGAAGGCGACAGTGCCCTATGGGTATTCCTTCAACATCTCGTCGGGCACGTATTGCGTGTGTGGCACTGTCGTGCGATGGATCACGAGACATACGACGCACTTTCAGAGGAAGAATACGAAGGACTGGATGTGAGATTTCCAAATTGGGACGAGTCGTTTTTCATTGGATCTACAATGTTTGAGGACGAACTCTGGGATCAAGGCAATTTCGATCACGAGCAGCTCTATCTTGATGGCGTGATGACTTGTCTCGATCGCGCGGAAACGGAACTCTCGGCAATCGACGATCAACTGACTCGCCGTCTGGACTTGTTTTGCATCGGAGAGCAGGAATTGGCTCAACACTTGAAACGTGCTATCGAATGGATTTTTCTGGCATACAACGCTCGCCATGCGCCCGAACTGCCCGATCGTAGCAACGATCCTGAATTGTTCGACAAACTGTCTCACATGCTACCGCTGTGGGCCTGCGATTGGCGGCTGGAATCCACGTAACATTTACATCGATTACCTCACTCCACCGTCACCGTCACCGGCTCCACGAAATTATTACTCTGCTCGCTCACCCCCGCAACCGTCATCTCGCCTTCTTGCAGCCACACGCGGTAGTTCAAATCTAACGGCTTACCCTCATCGATGCTCGCTTCAAAGTAAGACCCGAAACGGCCGTAATTCCGCTCGCTGTAGCGGGCTTCTTTGGGGTTTTTCGGGTGATCCAAATAACAGCAGGTGTAACGCTGCTCGCCGAGCACGAAGCTCATGGCGTTCCAGGGCAGGTTCGCGTGCGTTTTGTTGCCGGGCCAGTTGCGATAGCTGCCGGGTTTGTCTTTGCCGTCGGGACGCAGATAGTAGGTCAGCTTGGCCGTTTTGTCCGGCACCTCTTGGCTGGCGCGAAACTGGAAGCCGGCGTGTTGCGGGTCGCCGTCGAGCTTGAGCGGGCCGACCGTGCTGGAAAGCCTTGAGGCGAATTCGATCAGCAGCCCGCCGGGCGTGTTGTAGACGCTCATCTCGCGCTGCTCCTTGGCGAACACCTTGCCGTCTTGCCCGTGCCAGTCGACGGCCACAAGATGCCGCCCCACGACCGGGCCCGCTTCGCTGGCCAGAAAGCCCTCGTGCGATTGCGACTCACCGCGGTTGCAGTGCCAGACGTCGGCCCGCTTGCCTTTGCCGTAGCTGATGCGATTGAAGCCGTAATACAAACCGCGGTGATGCGGATAGAGCCCGCCGGGTCCCTTGGTGACGAAGCGTTTGCCTTTCGGATCGTAGACGTGATGGTAAACCTTGTACGTGGCCATCCGCCGCTCCTTGGTCGATTCGTCGAGCGGCGTGTACATGTAACGCAGCACGGGCCGGCGGCCGAACTTGAGTTCGTTGTAATCGCCCTTGGTGTCGTGCCAGGCGAATCCGCCGGCGGGTGCATTGATGCCGCCAACGATTTCAAAAGTAAGCGTTGCTTTCGTGCCCTTCGTGCCGCTCCAGATAAAGTGCAACTCTCGCTGCACGTTGCCGTCGGCCGGCCTCTTCGTCTTCGCCAGCAGTGACGGGGCGGTCAACTGGCCGACGATCGACTTGCCGTCAACGCCGGTGTGAATCACGACGGTCGCCTTGGCCAGCGCCTTGGGCAAGGTGATCAGTGTGCGAACCGGCACGTTTCTGCGGTCGTGCTTGCCGGCGTCGACCGTGACTTTCACCGCGGCGATCTCGGCCCACAACGGGCCGGCGAACAACAAACTGGCGGCGAGGATCGACATCAGGAGGAAATTGCGTTTCATGGCAGGGGCTTTCGAGTTGGAGGGAGGAAACGGGGCGTGTCGCGTAACCCATAGCATAGTCCGCGATCGGGGCGATCTCAATTGGGCCGCGGCAGGGTGGCTAACGCGATCGGCTCATCGTATGCTAAACGACATCGTGAACGAAATCGTGAACCCCTAGCCCTCGGCGGGAGCCGGGGGTTCGCGGCGACCGACAATTGACTTAACCTCTTTCTTGGAAGCAGCGGAGGAAATGATGCGGAACACTCGATTTGCTGAAAATTTTAAGATGGCTGGAAGCTTCTCGAAAACCCCCGGCTCCCGCCGGGGGCTAGGGGTTTTTGTGTTGGGGGCGCTCCTTTCTCTCGGCGCGTTGGTCGGTGCCGCTGAGCCGACGGTGGTCGACGTGTTCACGAGCGGGGCCGAGGGATATCACACCTATCGTATTCCGGCGCTGATCGTCTCGCCCAAAGGCACGCTGCTGCTGTTCTGCGAAGGCCGCAAGACGGGCCGGGGCGATCATGGCGATTTGGACATGGTGCTCAAGCGCAGCACGGACGGCGGCGAAACCTGGGGACCATTGCAGTTGGTCTACGAAGAGGGCGGCATGCAGAAGATCACGATCGGCAATCCTTGCCCGGTGGTCGACCAATCGACCGGGACGATTTGGCTGCCGCTGAATCGCGACAACAACGACTGCCTCATCACTCATAGCAGCGACGACGGCCGCACATGGTCGAAGCCGCGGCTGATCACCAAAGACGTCAAACGCGCCGACTGGGGTTGGTACGCCATGGGCCCCGGCAACGCGATTCAACTCACCCGCGGCGAGCACAAGGGCCGCATGCTGATTCCCTGCGATCATCGGGTCAACGGCAAGACGAGTTTGCAGCTAGGCGGGCGATCACACGTCATCTACAGCGACGATCACGGCAAGACCTGGCAGCTTGGCGGCGCGACCGGCTGGGGCATGAACGAATGCGCCGTCGTGGAACTACCCGACGGGAAGCTGCTGCTCAACTCGCGCAGCTACCTGGGCAAAGGCCGGCGGGGAATTTCGACCAGCAGCGACGGCGGGCTGACCTGGTCGAAGGTCACCAGCCACGAACAGCTCATCGAGTCGGTCTGCCAGGCCAGCATGATTCGCTACAGTTGGGCCGAACAGGGCGGTAAGAGCCGGCTGTTGTTTTCCAACCCGGCGACCACGAAGGGCCGGCATCACATGACGGTCCGCATGAGTTACGACGAAGGACGCACCTGGCCGGTGAATAAGCTCGTCTATGCCGGCTCGGCGGCGTACTCTTGTTTGACCGTGCTGCCCGATAAGCAGATCGGCATGGTCTACGAACGCGACAATTACAAGAAAATCGTCTTCACGCGGTTTACGCTCGATTGGCTGACTGACGGGAAAGACAAAGTGCGAGAAGCAGAGTGAAAGCTCACGAAGAATTGCCTCAAAGCGTTCCACACACATTCACCCCCCTAGCCCTCGGCGGAAGCCGGGGGTTTGCTTCGACTAACGATCAACCCAATATCCTTTCTCTGAAATAGCGGAGTGTGAGATGGACGATCATAGCTGCACTCGAAGTTGGAAGACGGCGCGATGCTTCACGACAACCCCCGGCTCCCGCCGGCGGCTAGGAGTTGTTTTGTGGCGGGGAGTTGTGGTGCTGGGGATGTTATGTTTGGGTAGCATGATGCAACTGATCGCCGCTGAGCCCAAGGCCGATTACCCGATCGCCCCGCTGCCGTTTACGGCGGTGAAGGTCAGCGATGGCTTCTGGTTGCCGCGGATCGAGACCAACCGCAAGGTGACGGTGCGATACGACTTTGCCAAGTGTGAGGAGACCGGCCGGATCGACAACTTCGCCAAGGCGGGCGGGCTGATGAAGGGTCCGTTTCGCGGCATCTTCTTTAACGACAGCGACGTGTTCAAGGTGATCGAGGGGGCCTCTTATTCGCTGGCCCTGCATCGCGACGCGAAGCTCGACGAGTACCTCGACGCCTTGATCGTCAAGATCGCCGCGGCCCAGGAAGACGACGGTTACCTGTACACGGCCCGCACGCTTAACCCCGACAACCCGCCCGGAGGTAGCGGCAAGACCCGCTGGTCGCATCTGGCCCACGGCCATGAGTTGTACAACGTCGGACACATGTATGAAGCGGCGGTCGCCCATTGGCAGGCAACCGGCAAGCGAACGCTGCTCGACGTGGCGATCAAGAACGCCGACCTGATCGACCGCACCTTCGGACCCGGCAAGCGGCGCGACGTGCCGGGGCATGAGGAGATCGAGATCGGGTTGGTCAAGCTGTATCGGGCCACCGGCGAAGAGCGCTATTTGAAGCTGGCCCGGTTTTTCATCGACCAACGGGGGCGCCCCGATCGGGGGCGGCTGTACGGCGCCTACGCGCAAGATCACAAACCGGTCGTCGAGCAGACCGAAGCGGTCGGTCACGCCGTGCGGGCCGGTTATCTGTACAGCGGCATCGCCGACGTCGGCGCACTGACGGGCGACGCCGGCTACATCAAGGCGATCGACCGCATCTGGAACGACGTCGTCTCGCGCAAGCTCTACATCACCGGCGGCATCGGTTCCAGCCGCGGCGGCGAGGCGTTCGGCCAGCCGTATGATTTGGCGAACGCCACCGCCTACAACGAGACCTGCGCGGCGATCGCCAACGGGTTATGGAACCACCGCATGTTCCTGTTGCACGGCGACGCGAAGTACATCGACGTGCTGGAGCGAGTGATCTACAACGGTTTCCTCTCCGGCATTTCGCTCTCGGGCGATCTGTTTTTCTACCCCAATCCGCTGGCCTTCGACGGGCAAAGAAAGTTCAACCAGGGCGCCGCGGGCCGCAAGGGCTGGTTTAATTGTTCGTGTTGCCCGGTGAACGTGGTGCGGTTCATTCCGTCGATTGCCGGTTACATCTATGCCCGCCGCGACGATTCGGTCTATGTGAATTTGTTCATCGGATCGACCGGCACCGTGAAGCTTGCTGGGAAACTCGGCGGAGACAACACCGTGACGGTTTCGCAACAGACGCGATACCCGTGGGACGGGCGGGTGCGGATTACGGTCAAGCCGGAAAAGGAAGCGGAGTTTACGCTGCGGGTGCGGATCCCGGGCTGGGCGCGGAACCGGCCGGTGCCGAGCGACTTGTATCGCTACGCGACGAACAGCCGGCGGGCGGCGAAGCTGCGGGTCAACGGCGAGCCGCTGGCCGTGAAGCTGGAACGCGGATACGCCGTGATTCGCCGCACGTGGAAGGCCGGTGACGCGGTCGAATTGGACCTGCCGATGCCGGTGCGGCGCGTGCTCAGCCATGCGAAAGTGGCGGCCAATCGCGGCCGCGTGGCGCTGGAGCGAGGGCCGATCGTCTATTGCGTCGAAGCGGTCGACAACGGCGGCAAAGTCGTGCATCTGGCGCTGCCGGACGACGCGCAGCTCAAGGCTCTTCATCGCCCCGACTTGCTGGGCGGAATCACGGTGCTGGCCGGCGATGCGGTGGCTGTTTCGTACGCCAAGGACGGCAAGACGAAGGAGACGACGAAGCACCGCCTCGTGGCGATTCCTTATTACGCTTGGGCACATCGCCAACTTGGCGAGATGGCGGTCTGGCTGCCGCGCGATGTTTCGCTGACCCGGCCGACTCGACCGCCGACGATCGCGTCGCAGAGTCGCGCAACCGCGTCGCACACCTGGCATCTCGATACAGCGGCGGCGATGAACGACCTGGTCGAGCCGGCCAACTCGTCGGATCAAAGCATTCGCCGGCTTACTTTTTGGGACCACCTGGGAAGCAAGGAGTGGGTCCAATACGAGTTGAAGCAGCCGACCAAGGTCAGCGGCGTGGCCGTCTATTGGTTCGACGACTCCGGCATCGGCGGCTGCCGCGTGCCCGAGTCGTGGAGGCTGCTGTATCGCGACGGCAAGACGTGGAAGCCGGTCGAAGCGAGCGGCGAGGGCGGCGTGTCGAAGGACAAATACAATCGTCTGAAGTTCAAGCCGGTCACGACCGTCGCCCTGCGACTGGAGATTCAACTTCGCAAAGAATTTTCCGCCGGAGTTTTGGAGTGGAAGGTAGAGTGATTGCGGAAGCGCAAATGTTGCCCACAAAATAACCCCCGACCCTCCAAATAAACCCCCAGCCCTCGGCGGAAGCCGGGGGTTCGCGCCGACCCAAGACCGACTCAATTACTTTCTTTGCAACAGGGGAGCAAATGATGCACAGCATTAGACGCATTCGAGTCGTGACGGTGAATGGTAGCTCGCTGACAACCCCCGGCTTCCGCCGAGGGCTAGGGTTGGGGCTAGCGGTTGTTTTGTTGGGGGCGGTTGTTTTTGGGGCTGTGGCGCAAGCGTCGGCGGACGATGCCGCGCGGCCGCCGAATGTGGTGCTGATTCTGGTGGATGACCTGGGGTGGACGGACCTGACGTGCTTCGGCAGCAAGTATTACGAGACGCCGAACATCGATCGGCTGGCGGCGCAGGGGATGAAGTTCACCGATGCTTACGCGGCTTGTGCGGTTTGTTCGCCGACGAGGGCAGCCGTGCTGACCGGGCGCTACCCGGGAAGGGTCGGCGTTACCGATTGGATTCGGGCGCGGTTCCAAGGCGGAAAAATTCCGGCCAACAAGAAAAACCCGACCAAGTATGTCGGCGGGCCGAACCGCCGCGTGTTGTGCCCGCCGAATCCGTTTTGGATGGAGCGCGAAGAAGTAACGATCGCCGAAATGCTCGGGGTGGCCGGTTACACATCGTGCCACATCGGCAAATGGCACCTGGGGCCCGACGACTGGTATCCCGAGCGGCAGGGGTTTGACTTCAACTTCGGCGGCTGCGACTACGGCCAGCCGCCGAGCTATTTCGATCCTTACAAAAATCGCCGCCTGCCTCAGGGCATCCCCACGCTCAAGGGGCGCAAGGCCGGCGAATATCTGACTGACCGCGAAGGCGACGAGGCGGTGAAGTTCATTCAGGATCACCGCGACAAGCCGTTCTTTTTGTATCTGGCCCACTACGCGG
>JADFKK010000090.1 GCA_022564995.1 Planctomycetota bacterium
CATGATCGAACCCGAAACCCGAACCGAATAAACGGCTTCCCCAAAAGCCGCCGGACAGCCTGCGCCCCGAAAACCAAGCTCGAAAAAACAAAATCAAGCGAACCGGCTTCGCTTGTTTAAGGACTAGTCCGATGGCGCCGCGGCAAGCCGGCGGCCTACGGGGTATTCAAGGCCGCGATCAAGCGCTCGATGTCTTCGGCGTTGGTGTAGGCGTGGGGGCTGGCGCGGAGACGGCCGCCGCGGTGGCTTAGGATGACGTCTTGTTCTCGACAGCGACGACGCAGAGCGCGGGCGTCTTGGCCGGGCAGATCGAAGGAGACGATGCCGGTGCGGCGCGGCGCGCTGCGGTCGCTGTGGATGACGGCGCCGATTTCCGTTAGGCGGTGACATAACAGATCGGTCACCTCGACGATTCGTTGGCAGATTTTCTCGATGCCGATGCGGCGGAGCATTTCGATGCTGGCCGCCAGGCCGAGCAAGCCCGGCATGTTCGGCGAGCCGCCTTCGTAGCGCTCGGCCGAAGGTTTGAGCAGCAGCTCCAAGCGGTCGAAGTCGTTATCGTGAACGACGCTGTTCCAGCCGAGCCGCAACGGGCGAAGCACCTCGAGATGTTCGCGGCGGACATACAGCAGCCCGGCGCCTTCGGGCCCGAGCAGCCACTTGTGGCCATCGGCGGCGAAGAAGTCGACGCCGGCAGCCTGCACGTCGAGCGGACAGACACCGAGGGCTTGAATGGCGTCGAGCACGAGCAGCGCGCCGTGTCGATGGGCCACCTCGGCCAGCGCGGCCGGATCGTTTCGCCAGCCGCTACGAAAGCTGACCCAACTGGCGGCGACGATTCGGGTGCGCTCGTCGCACGTATCGGAGAGCGCGTCGAGATCGAGTTGCCCGTCGTGAGTCGGCACGCGGCGCAGTTCGACGCCGCGGGAGGCGAGGTTCAGCCAGGGATAAAAATTGCTGGGGAATTCATCGTCGGGCACCACGACATTGTCGCCGCTTTGCCAGGCGAAGCCTTCGGCGATGAGCGAGATGCCGTCGGTGGTGTTTTGCACCAGGGCGATTTCCGACGGATCGGCCGAAACCATGGCCGCCACGCTGCGCCGCAGATGCGTCAATTGTCGACTCCAGGAAGCCCAATTGACGGCCCCCTCGCAGGCCGACTGCTCGGCCCAAGCGGCAATTGCATCGCGGGCCGGCCCGGAAATCGGCGCGACGGCGGCGTGATCGAAATAGGCGAATCGCTCGGCCAGCGGCATCCGGCGGCGGAAATCGTCAAACGCGGCCCCATCGCCTGAGGCCCCGTCACTCGTAGAATGGTCGCGATCCATCGACAGATTATCACCGCGGCAAGCGATTGTTGGAAGGTCCGATCGAAGAGCGGCCGAAGCCGCGGGCACGTGGCGCGCCGATTCGTGGTCGCGGCGCAGCGGTCGACTGCGCCGGACGCCTGTTGCTCTCGCCGATCGAAAACGGCGATGTTTGCGATCCACCCGGGATGAGATTCAGTCCCGAGTTCGGTCGCAAGAGCGATTTCAAATCGGTCGATCGCTTTGCGGTGCCCCCCAGCGAAGAGCCCGACCCATAAAGACCCGAAAGAGGGCCGCCGCTTCGCGACGATCCAAATCCGCCGCTGCGCGGCGCGGTCGATTGAGACGGTGAGAACGGCCCGCCAAATGGCGTCAGCGGTGTCGTCAGCGGCGGCGTGCGGAAATTCGCCGGGCCGCCCGGCGTGATGGGCAGCAGATTCGGCACCGAGGCCCCATACGGATTGCCGGTGACGGGCGTCGTCTTGTACGGATTGAACGCATCGGGCTCGATCTGATCGTAGGGATTCGAGCGTAGCGGGGCGACGCCGAGCGTGCCTCCGCGGGCTGGAGCATCCGCCGGCAGCGCCGTTCGCGGCGGCGTGGCGCCGGGGTGATTCGGCAGGGCCAGTGGTGATGGGGCCAGTGGTGATGGGGCCAGTGGATTGGCCTGCTTGTCGGTGGAGGGCCGTTTCGATGGCGGCGGGTTCAAGCCGGGCAGGCCGTGTTTGTGCGGTGTTGGCGGCTGCTGTGGATTCAAGCGATCGGCGCTGCGCTGCTGGCGCTGACGCAACAGGGCGTTGTCCTTCGGCAGCGCCAGCGCGGTGCCGGTCCTGCCATACAGACTCTTGCCGGCCTTCGTGCGATTGCTGGCCGCTGGTTGCGAATAGGGATTATTGCCGAGCGTTAAGTCCGGCGTCGTGCGCGGGTCGTTGAACTGTCGCACTGGGGTTTTTGGCAGGCGGCGTTTCTCGGCCGACGGCTGCGCGTCAAACGGCGAGGTCACTCGGATGCCGCGCGAGGTGTGCGGCGAACGAATCGGCGTGGGTGCCAGGCGTATGGTCCCGGTCGCGATGCCCGGCGCTCGTCGAGAGTCGTTTGCATTACTGCCCGAAGATGTATCGCCATTGGCGGCATCGCCTGAATTCGTGATTGCTTCCCGCTGCTTGTGCGTTTCAAATACCGGCGGCGGCGAGCCATCGCGAGGCGCATCGGAGGCGATGGGCGTGCGGGGCTTGTTTGAGATGGCTGCTCGGTTCGTGCTGCCAGGCTCTTCGCCGCCCGGAGCCGCTGCGTCCGCTGCTGGCGCGTGCGGTAATCCAATGAGATTGGTCTGGCCCTCGACGGGCAAGCCGGCAGCGCCCGTCAGAGTTTGGCGAAGCGACGTAGACGACGGGATTTGCCCGCCCTCGCCGTTCGCCGTGAGATCCGGTTCGTCCAATTCCTTGAGCAGGCGGCCGAGCGAGCCAGATTGTGGATTGCTTTCGTCCGGCTGCTTCTCAGGTTTTTTTTTCTCGGTGTTATCGGACGCGAACTGCGCCGCCGGGATCGTCCTTGCGTAGAGCAGCTTGGCCAACGGATCGAGCTGCTTGGCCTTGAGGGCGTCGGCAAAACGCAACTCTTCATTGCCGAGTTGGGCATGCGCCTCGCTGCGCAGATGGTATGCCTCGGGATCGTCGGGCGCGATCTGCATGGCCGCATCGTAATCGGCAATGGCTCGATCCCACCGACGGAGCGCTGCGTATGTGCGGCCCCGATAGTGGTAGGCTTCGATGTTTTGCGGCTGCTCGAAAATCGCCATGTCGAGCGCCGCTAGTGCCTCTTCCATCCGGCCGGCAGAAAAAAGCTGCTTGCCTTGTTCGAGCGAGGAAAGCTCCGGCGCGTCGGCGCAGCCCAGCCACAGCGGAAGAACCAACGTCAGCAGGGCGAGGAGCTTGATCGGACGCGACAGAAGTGGGCAACGCATGGGAGTCTCCGACAACGGACAAGGCAGATTCTATCTCAATTATATCCTCTCGTCGCCGCTTGGCAACGAAATGGGCGGGCCACGCCAAGCTCCGCTTGTCAGGCGGCCATCAGGCGATATACTTACGGGTTTGCCATTTGCTTCGTTGTTATAACTCGTTTTGTGGTGAGGACTTCGATGGCTGCTGAATGTGAAGTGTGTGGAAAAGGGCCGCAGGTGGGCAATTCCGTTGCGATCCGCGGAAAGCAAAAGCACTTGGGTGGGGTGGGCACCAAGATCACCGGCATTACGCTCCGCAAATTCAGGCCGAATTTGCAGCGTGTGAGGGTGACGACCGCCAACGGCACGAACAAGCGGATGCGAGTTTGCACCCAGTGCCTGCGCAGCGGTGCAGTCACCCGGGCGATTCGCAGCACGCCGTTTAAGCTGCCCACCAAAGCGGCTGCAAAGGCAAACTAGCCGGCGCCCTCTCCAACAAGCGATTCTTCCGGTTGTGCGCGTTATTCTCGCCCCTGTTTCTTTTTGGCTGCGCCGCCATGAGCCTGACTCAAGCCGACGTAAAGAAAGTGTCTCTGTTGGCCCGGCTCGATCTGTCGGACCAAGAGTTGCAGACGATGACGGCGCAGTTGACCAAGATTGTTGGCTTCGTTGAGCAACTCGCGGAATTGGACACCGAGGAAGTCGAGCCGATGGCTGGCGCTCTCGGGGTGGCCAACGTGTTTCGTGACGATGTGGTGCGGCCGAGCGTGGCGCGGGAGGAGATGCTCGCCAACGCACCCCATCACGACGAAGAGTTCTTCCTAGTGCCGCCGGTCTTGGGTGAGTGAGGTGTTCGCGGCTGCGGCGAGCTCCCTGCCAGGCACCGAGAGTAAACCATGTCTTTGATTGAATTGTCTGCGACCGAACTGCTGCAACAGCTCTCCCGGGGCGATGTTTCCTCGCGGCAGGTAACCCGCGCGTTTCTCGACGCGATCGAAAGCCGCGACGGAGCAGTGCGGGCGTTTCTACGCGTCGATGCCGACGCCGTGCTGGCCCGTGCCGAAGCGATCGACGAGCGACGCGCCAAGGGCGATCGCATCGGGCCGCTGGGTGGATTGCCGGTGGCGGTGAAAGATGTGCTTTGTACGCAGGGCGAAGTCACTTCGTGCGCGTCGAAGATGTTGGAAAACTTTCGCCCGCCGTATGATGCCACGGTGATCGCCCGGCTCCGCTCGGCTGATGCGGTGATCCTCGGCAAGACGAATATGGACGAGTTCGCGATGGGCGGCTCGACCGAAAACTCCGCCTTTCATCCGACGCACAACCCCTGGGATCTTCAGCGTATTCCGGGCGGCTCCAGCGGCGGCGCGGCCGCTGCGGTGGCGGCCGGCATGGCTCCGCTATCAATCGGCAGCGACACCGGCGGATCGATTCGCCAGCCGGCCGGGCTGTGTGGCGTGACCGGCATGAAACCGACTTACGGCCGCGTCAGCCGTTACGGGCTGATCGCTTTCGCCAGCAGCCTCGATCAAATTGGCCCACTGGCCCGCACGGCCCAAGACGCGGCGTTATTGCTGGAGGTGATTTCCGGGCACGATCCGCTCGATTCGACGTCGGTCGATCGCGAGGTGCCGTCGTATTCGCAAAGCGTCACTCGGCCGCTGGAGAATCTGCGATTGGGCGTGGTCCGCGAGCACTTTGGCGAAGGTCTCGACGCCGATGTAAACGCGTCGGTGCGCGAGGCGATTGAGGTCTACCGATCGCTCGGCGCGACGATCGAAGAGATATCGTTGCCCCATGCAAAATATGCGGTCGCCACGTATTACATCATCGCCCCCAGCGAGGCTTCGAGTAATCTGGCCCGCTATGACGGCGTGCATTACGGCCATCGCACCGATCAGCGGGCGATGATGAGGCAGCTCGAAGCAGAGCGATCGGCGTTGGAAAAAGCGGGCGATGAGGCGGCCTTGGCGCAGCTCGATTCGCCGCTGGTGCGAATGTTTCGCCGCACGCGGGCCGAGGGTTTTGGCGACGAAGTCAAGCGGCGAATCATGCTTGGCACCTACGCACTCAGCGCCGGTTATTACGACGCCTATTACCTAAAAGCGCTCAAAGTCCGCCGGCTGATTCGCCAAGATTACGACGCGGCGTTCGAGCAGGTCGACTTCATCATCGGCCCCGTCGCGCCCAAGCCGGCCGGAAAAATCGGCGAGTTCCAGGACGATCCGCTGTCGCTGTATCTGCTCGACGTCTACACCGTCAGTGCTAACCTGGCGGGCACCGCCGGCATATCGATTCCGTGCGGATTGAGCGGCGCCGGTTTGCCGATCGGCTTGCAACTGCAATCGCCGCCGTTCGAGGAGGAACGGCTGCTGCGGGCGGCACACATGTATCAGACGGCCACCGACTGGCACCAACGCCGGCCGGAGTTGCAGGGGATTTAGCACAACAGCGCTAAGTCACCGGCGACGCCCAAGGATGGAAGACGTATCAGGATCGGTCGTGTCCCTGGAAGCAGGGGACTGGGGACTGGGGGTTGGGGACTGGGGGGTTGGGGACTGGGGACTGGGGACTGGGGAACTGGGGGTTGGGAACGTGGGAAGCAAGGTTTCCCCAGTCCCCAGCCCCTAATCCCCAGTCCCCAAGCACCTTGCGCGGTATCGAATTTCACGACCTAGCGCTGTAGTATTAGTTGACTGCGGATATTGCATTAAGTCGACACACCTTGGTGGACAGCGCCGGCCCTACGCGCTCTTGCCGGCTTGCCGTGGGCTTGCCTCCTGCGGCCCGCTCCTCCGTAGTCGATCCGCGACGGCCGTGTCGAGGATCAATTGCGTAACGTGGTAGGCAACCATCGGGAGCATCGCCAGCGGGAGGTGGGCGAAATAGGTTATCGCGACTTGCAGTCCGATCATGAGGGTCTTTTGGCTGCCGCTGAAACCGACGGCGATGCGATCTTCGCGCGGGAGCGAGGCGGCGCGGCCTAGCAGGTGGCCGCAGTAAAGCATGAGCAGATGGATGCTGGCAACGGCGACGAGCATCGCCAGCCATTGGCCGGCGCCGATCGCCGAGCCGCCGCCGGAGGAAAGTTTGTTGCCGCAGTTGACGGCGCCGATCAGAATCATCGTCAGCACGCCGCATTGGGCAACAACTCCCAGCGGGGTGCGCTGCGCCGTGGCCCAACGCCCGAGCGGACGCACCGCGCGGAGCAGTTGTGCCAATGCCATCGGCAACACAACCAGCACGGCCAGGTGGCCGATCATCTCCGGGAGGTCGAGCGATGCGTGCTGGCCGGTGCTCCATAACAGCCACAGTGGCGTGACGACGAAGCAGGCCAGGTTGGTAATCATGGTCACCAGCAGCGCCACCGCGTCGTTTCCTCCGGCCCGACGGGTCCAGACGGCGCCCGAGGCCAGTGTGCTCGGCGTGGCCCCCACGATAAGCAGCCCGATGGCCAGGTCTCTGCCCAGCAGGCCCGCTTTGAACATCGCCAAAGAGAAGCCCCAGGCCACCAAAGGCAGCAGCCCGAAGTTGATCGCGGTGGCCAGCGCGGCGGCCCCCGGGCGGCGCATGGCCTGCCACATCGCGCGGGAATCGAGCGAAAAGGCCATCAGAAACAGGACGCCAAAGACGATCGCCTCGCGCCACAGATGATCGACCAGCGGAGCGAGCTGCCGGGGAGCGAGGAAGCCGCCGGCGATCACCAGCACCAAGACCAGCAGAAACCAGCGGCGGATGAAATGACGCTTCATCAACCGCCTGCTTTCGCGGCCTTGGGTAGCTCGGGATCGGGATTGCGCGGCGCCGGCTTGACCTTCCGCTGCGGCTCCGTCGTCGCCTTCGGAGCGGGCGGAAGCGCGGCCTCCAAGCGACGGGCTCGCAGCAGATTTCCGTGTCGTTGTGGCGAATCGACGTCGTCGCGGTAAAGCTTGATCGCTTTGGCCGGCTGACCGAGGGCCTCAAATGTGCGGGCCAAATTGTACGTGGCCCCGTGCTGCCACGGTCCGCCGGGATAGGCCTTGAGCGCCCGGTTTTCGAAGAAGTTGGCGGCGAAGGCGAACCGCTTGTTATCGAAGTGCAGGAGGGCCAGCCAATAGGCGGCCTGCATCTTGGCAATTCGATCGAACAGACGCTTCTCAATCAACCACGATCCGGCGGCGGGAATGTTCTCGATGCTCAAGTCGGCGTCCGGTTTGAGGCAATGGAGATACGATCTGACGGCGTTTCGTCTGGCCCGAGTCGACACAACGCGAGGGCCGAGATGGCCTTCGCCCTCGGTTGGGTCTTCCTTCGCTGCTGGTGTGTTGAACTCTCGAAAATTCAACATCCGCGCCCGCCAGAGCCAAGGCACCCAGGCGAATACCCTAAACTTTTCCCACTGCACGTTGCGTATCGCCAACGGCATGGCGACTTGTCGCTGACGAACGCTTGCGGCGAGCGGCCAAAGCCGCACCGACTCGATCGCGTCGACTCGCTTGAGTTGCTGCGCCAGGGCCGCGGCGCTATGGGTCAGCACCAAGCGACGATCGCCGGTCAACTTGCTCTGCAACAGCTTCATCCGCTTGGAATAGTAGCGGGGCGAAGCCTCGATGAAGGCGACCACCTGACGTTTCAGGTCGGAGGTCGAGGTGCCATAGGGCGGCTGACCGTCGACGTTGAGCCGGTCGAGCAGCGTGGGGTCGGCCAACACGTCGGCCAGCGTCGCCGGCTTGCTTTGGTCGGGCCCCGCGATGGGCAGCCCCAGCCTCGTGTCGAACAGATAGAGCGGTGGCGCTGCGCCTTTCGACCCGTCGCCGACCAGCGCCGGTAGCCAGAACTTGAGATTCTCCGGATCGTCCGGGTCGCGATGGGCCAGCATGACCACGTTGAGCCCTTGTTGGCGCGCGAGCAGGATAAACACCCAGGCCCGCTCGTCGGCCGTGCCGTGACCGTAGAGCAGGGTTTGCCAGGGTCGATTCCAGCGGCCTTGTAACCGCGACGTGGGCTCCGCATCCAATTGAATATGGCGAACGGTCCAATCGAAGAGTAATCTCGCTTTGTTCAGGTCGGTCGTTTCGCTCCGTGACGCGCGCGATATGTCGCGCAGCCAAACGGCCTCTTGAATGAAGCGGGCATCGTGGAAATCGAATGACAACTGGTCGAGCCGGGCCGCTTGGATTGACTCGAAGAACAGCGGGCGATTGGGGCCACCGACGGACAGAGTTCGCTTCAATATCGAATCGATCTGCCACTCGATATCCGGGCCGGCATCGTGAATCCACTGGTTCAAATCGGCGGTGGCTTTGGTCAGCACCTGACGATCGGGGCTGGGCTGCCAGTTCACGCTCGTGGCTTCGCGCAGCTTGAAAAACGACGCTTTCTGTTCCGCCAAATCGCTGTTGTAGACGTTGCGGTAAACTTCTAACAGTTGCGGCTCCGAGACTTCGCTGTTCAGCCCGCCTATCGCTCGTAGTGTGCGCTCGTCGACGACGTTGCGAATCACCAGCTTGATCGCCTTGGGGCGATTGACGTAGCGGTAGACACGCACATGCTCTTTGGCGTAGGGATCCTGCGTCACGCCGAATTCGTCCAGCTTGGCGAAGTAATAAATCGTATCGCCCGGCCGGACGCCCTCGGATTTGAACCGCGGGTTACCGGCTCTTTCGGGAACCTGAAAAATCGTGTACTGCTTACCCTCCTCGCTCGGGTCGTCGGTCACGATGGCCACGATGAGTCTCTCTCTGGGCTTTTTGCCGCTTTTGTCGAGCGCTGGGGGATCCTGTTCGGGAATCTGGCGCAGGATGAGTTCTTCGCTGGCCAGATTGACCGCGATGAAATCGTCCGCCCGGCTTAGCTTGAACATAGCGTCGTCGAAAAACGCTTCGGGATCGGCCGCATCGCCGCCAGGTTTTGCTGTAGGCGCGCCCCCGACCGAACTGAGCAAGACGATGATTAGCAACACCGTGGCGGCGCCCAACGCGGCAAACGTCTTAAGGTGGCGTTTCTTGCGGCGCTGTTCATCGGCCGCGCTCCACAGCAATCTGCCCTGCGAGGCCGGATCGTTCCAACGGTTCACTCTAGTCATCGATCGTCTCCACGGTTTGCCGAATTCTCATCAAACGCCGCAGCACCCCCGCCATGTCGTCGAGCGGGATCATATTCGCGCCGTCGCTGGGCGAGGCGTCGGGATTCGGATGGGTCTCGAAAAACACCCCGTCGACGCCCAACGCCACGGCCGCCCGGGCCAGCGGCTCGACCATCTCGCGGTTGCCGCCGGTCGACGCGCCAAGCCCGCCCGGCTCCTGCACGCTGTGCGTCGCGTCGAACACCACCGGCGGGCCGAGCGATTGCATCTGGGCAATCGAGCGCATGTCGTTCACTAACCGGCCATATCCGAAAAACGTGCCGCGTTCGGTCATAAGTACGTTCTGGCAGCCAGACGCCTCCAGCTTGCCGAGCACGTGCTGCATGTCCCAGGGGGCCAGGAATTGGGCTTTCTTGACGTTGACGACCCGCCCGGTGCCAGCCGCGGCCACCAACAGATCGGTCTGGCGGGCCAAAAACGCCGGAATCTGCAACACATCGCAGACTTCACCCGCGGGCGCCGCCTGGTGCGCCTCGTGAATGTCGGTCGTGACCGGCAGGCCGGTGGTCTCCTTCACCCGCTGCAAAATACTCAACCCCGCAGCCAACCCGGGGCCGCGATAAGCGTCGATGCTGGTGCGGTTGGCCTTGTCGAACGAGGCCTTAAAGACGAGCGAGACCGACGTCTCGTCGGCGACTTCCCTCAGCCGCTCGGCGATGGCAAGCGTCGACGCTTCGTCTTCAATCACGCACGGACCGGCAATCACCAACAGCGGGGCACCGCGTCCACAACGGTAGGTTCCGATCGTTACAGGATTGTTGATCACAGGTTGGTGCCTTGTTCGGTGGTTGGGGGGCGGAGCCGCCGTGTCCCCACGGCGATGCACGTTGGCAGCGCGACGTACATCGCCCTGGGGACAGGGCGGCTCAGTTCAACTCCTAACTCCTAATTCTCCGCCCGCTTCTGACTCATTTTCGATGCGATATCCTTGCTTGGCCACCCAGCGACGGGGGACGACGGCTGACAGACGGCCCGGCAGCACTTCGACGGCCAGTGGAAGCCAACCTCCCAGGTCGCCGTCGATTTGGTACGGAACCGGCACATCGGCCTCGACCCTAAATCTCGGCGTCTGCGCGGTGACGCAGTCGGCCAATCGCTCGTGTTGTCGGCAGACGATGCAGGCTAAGTATCGCAGGCCCTGCCAAAACGACCCGCGACGAAACGTGCAGACGTCTAGCAATCCATCGGTGCCCACGGCCTGCGGCGCAAACGGAATACCGCCCCCGTAGCGGGGAAGATTGAATGCGAACAACCACCGTGCGGCGATGGACGGCTGGGCCTGCTCCAAATCGTCGCTGGCCGCCCGATCGCAATATACCCGCAATTCCGGATACTGGTAACTACGGATGGAATCCCAAATGGGTTTGACATAGGCAGCATGAGTAATGTGCCCGCTGCGCGCTTCCTCCACCCGGCGAACCACTTCGGCGTCGAAGCCGACCCCGACCATCAGCAGAAAGATTCTTCCGTTGGCGCATGCGGCGTCGAGTTTGACGGAAATTCCCTGGTCGATCGTCTCAAAAACGGCCTCGGCGCTGGGGCGTTGGCAGAGGTATTTGGCCAGCAGGTTTTCGGTGCCCAGCGGCAGCACGGCCAACGGTACATCGGCGCCAGTGCGGTTGACCACCTCGGCCACCGTGCCGTCTCCTCCGGCCGCCACCACGGCCCGCAACGTCCCCTCACTGAAATAACGCTCGGCCCTCTGGGCCATTTCATCAAGGTCGGTGACCACATCGACCCGATAACCCCCGGCGGCGAGCAGCTCCGCCAAACATTCCACGCGGCGCTGCCCCGAGCCGGAGCCGGCGGTCGGGTTGACGCTGATCAATACCCGAGTGAAGCGGGCTGGAAGACGAATGGCCGTCGGCTGCAAGGGTAGGCTCCCGCTGAATTGCTGAACGGGTTGCTGATGCTTGGAAAAGTGTGACACTTTAGCCGAGTGGTAGCGGAATTCGCAAGAATTCGGAAGTCTCCCAGCTTTACGCAGGATCGGCGGAATTCTTGCGAATTCCGCTACACAACAAGACCGCCGCCACTCGGCCAAAGTGTTACGGAAAAATGACTTTGACACCTTCCAGGGCGTCAGAGGGCTGCGAAGATTGTACTCGGCAATGCCCCAACGGCCAAAAGCGCTTCATCCTGCTTCGCAGAATTGATCGATGCGTTGCGTTTCGCTGCAAAGTCTGTCGGGCACCGTTGGCCGCGGACCAACGGGCCAGCCTTCGCAAATCTTCACAAAACAACGTAAGTGTTTACGCGACAACAACTTGAAGCCAATTACCGAGATTTTTCAGAATGTTTTTTCTGTAGCTCGGCACGAAGGATGCTAACAAGGCCCAGCGGAGCAACGTGCTCCATTACTAACTGGCCCGCGGGGCCTCTGACGTGATTTTGGCGGGACGGTTGCCTTGCCCCTGGCCGTTTCGCATGCCAACGTGTGTTGGCGCGTCAGAGGCCCGCATTTTTTCTTCTCCTTGATCGCCGGCCGCGCACTTCTTCGTCGTACTCGTACTCGATTTCGTGACTACGGTTTCGGTTTTCACCCGAATCACCGTCGGCCGAGGTGTCCCCGTGGTGCGCACGTCGAGAGCGGCGCTTCGAGTACGAGGAGGAGGTACGAGGGCGAGGAGGGTCTTGACGGCCCTGACGGTTTTAGCGGTTGCGCCCACGCCATCCGTTGCCGCGTCCTGCTTGCGCACCGTATTTCGACCCCGCGCTATGCTAGCCTTTGATGGACGAGTGGCAGCGGGCGGCTCGTCGAATTCCGGTGGGCGCGACGTGGAGCACGGCGACGATGGCTGATAAAGCAGAAAAAACGGACGACCCGAAGGACGAGCCGCCGCAGGAAGCGAAGATTTCCAAAGGCAAGAGGCTCTGGGCGCGGTTAGCCAACCGACGAACCTTGGCGGCCATCCTGGCGGTCAGTGTGATCGCGCACGGTGTCGGGTTCATCTACTACACGAAACTTCGGCAGATCATCGTCCAAAGTCCCGAAGTCGGACTCGGCGAGTTCGAGTACGAGAACTTCGACACCCGGCTCTCTCCGGTGACTCGGGCAACATTTTCGCTCCACATCAGCTTGCTGACCGACATTGAGCCCAAGGCGCGAACGCGGCTGTACACGCGGAAATTTCGCGTGCAGCAAGGCATCGAGCAATTGCTCCGCGATGCGCAAGGGGGCGATTTCGAGCATCCCAAATTAGCCGGGCTGAAGGAGCGGATCCAGGAGCAGATCAACGAAACCCTCGATATGCGGGCGATTGAGGAAGTGATTGTTACCGATCTGGTTGTGGAGCGGGTGGAAAAAGGTCGAGGTCCGGCACCGACTGGCGATGCAGCAGCATCCCGCGGTCAAGCCGGCAACAACGTCGCTGCGCCTGGAGCGGTCGCCAAAGGCCCGCCGAGCGGGCGCGCCGCCGGCTCGAGCCCCTGGGAAACGACGCCCCCGCAGTAGCGACATCTACATCAGGCCCCGACTTCTTCAACGGGCTAGCCCGGATTTTTCATCAGCCGCGGGGCGCTAGCCCCCGGTTCTTGCCGCTTGAGCGGCCAGGCGCTAGCCGCCGGTGAATCCATGCTACGTTTTCCCGCACAAAACCCGCGGCTAGCGCCTTGCGGCTCACCCTGAGGGCGGCCAAAGTAAGCGGCAAGGCGCTAGCCGCCGGTGAATCCATGTTACGTTTTTCCGCACAAAACCCGCGGCTAGCGCCTTGCGGCTCACCCTGAGGGCGGCCAAAGTAAGCGGCATTGAGCGATCGCCTCGCGATATCTTACATGTCCGACCGTCCCGCAGGAGGAAGTAATTACGTCGCGGCGAGGAAAATATTTGAGTTTTCTCCGCCAATTCGCGTGATTTTTTCCGAGCGTTCGGTTATCCTGAGTTCTGTCCGTCTAGATAGCCGCGACCCCATCCAATGGGGAGGTTGTAGCTTGATGGCGAGACGAATCACCGCATCCCTTTTTGGCAGATCAATTCGTTCCGCACATCTGCGCGTCCGCGTTGGACGCCCATTCTACCCACGAGGCTTGGTCCTTCCATGAAATTTCGCAAACCATCTCACTCGAAGCGCGCGCTGCCCAAGCAGAAGAACAACCGAACGAAGCGGCGCGCTTTCAGGACCGGGCTCGAGGCGCTTGAGCGCCGGCTGGTGCTCGACAGCACGGTGGTGTTTAACGAGATCATGTACAACCCGGCGGACGATCCGGCCGACGAGTTGGAGTGGATCGAGCTGCACAATCAGTTAGCGGTTGACATGGATGTCTCGGCGTGGACTCTGGAGGGTGGCGTTAGCTTTGAATTTCCCGCCAACACGATTGTGCCGGGAAAGGGTTACCTGGTTGTGGCGGCCAACCCCGCGGCGCTCCAGGCGGCCACCGGCATCACCAACGTGATCGGCCCCTTCAGCGGCCGGCTGAATAACGCGGGCGAGGAATTACGGCTGTTTAACATCGACGGCCGGCGGATGAATGTTCTCGATTATGGCGACAACGGTGACTGGCCCGTCGAGCCCGACGGCGGCGGGGCGAGTCTGGCCAAGGCCGACATCACGACCAACAGCGAAGACGCGGAGAATTGGACCTATAGCGCGCAGATCGGCGGCACGCCTGGGGTGGCGAATGTCGTTTCGAGCGAAAACATTCAGTTCAACGAAATCGCCGGCGCCGACGACGGAGACTTTTTCATCGAGATCGCCAACGACGGCGGCTCGTCCGTCAACCTTAGCGGATACGTGCTTTCGGCCACCGGACCGGCCGGCGGTGACTATGTGCTGCCCTCGCAGACGGTTATCGGCGGCGGCCTGCTGCGGATCGACGGCGACGACCTGGGATTCAATCCGGCCGATGGCGAGCGGCTGTTTCTCTATTCGCCCGGCAAGGGCCGGCTGATCGACGGTCGGGTAATCACCAACGCGCTGCGAGGCCGCAGCGACGAGCATGACGGGCAGTGGCTGTGGCCCGACGTGACGACGCCCGGCGCCGCCAACAGCTTTGCCTTCCACGACGAGATCGTGATCAACGAGATCTTTTATCACGCGCCGCCGCAGCTGCGCATTGGCGATGCCCCGTTCACGGATCCTGGTGAACAACCGTACGAAGAATCGCCGGAAGAGTGGATCGAACTGTACAACCGCAGCGACGTGACCGTCGACTTGAGCGGGTGGCAACTGCGCGACGCCGTTCGATTTGAGTTCGACGCCGGCACGACGCTCGGCCCGGGCGAATATCTGGTCGTGGCCTGGGACGCCGCGGCGATGGCCGACAAATACCCCGGCATCGACATTGCCGGTGAGTTTTCTGGCAAGTTAAGTAACAGGGACGAGCGCATCTTGCTGCGCGACGCCAACAAGAACCCGGCCGATGTGGTGCATTACTACGAGCGTGGCAAATGGGCGGAGGCTGCCGACGGCGGCGGTTCGAGCCTCGAACTGCGCGACGTAAATGCCGACAACGCCCAGGGCGCGGCCTGGGCCGCCAGCGACGAGTCATCCAAGAGCGAATGGACCGATTACACGTACCGCGGCACAGGCAGGGAGCCGCTTTCAGGTGTTGGTGGGCTCAATGAGTGGGTTTTCGGCCTGCTCGACGCCAGCGAGATTCTGCTCGACGACATCACCCTGATCAAGAACCCTGCCCCCAGGTCGGGAGAGCTGGTCGAAAACGGCACCTTCGACACGGAGGCCGATTTACTGAACGACTGGACGAGCACAGGCGACGTGCAATGGTCCGGCAGCGGCGCCGCCCGGCTCAACAATCTGAGCGATCCGCCGCAGGCTGCCGTCCTCTGGCAGTTCGTGCCGGCGGCTCCTAGCGTGCGCTATCAAATCCAGTTCGACACCACAAGTCTCGCCGGCATTGATGACCTGCGGTTCAAGGTCAGGAGCCAGAGCGGCCAGACCTTACTGTCCGAACGGAAAGTTCCAACCGGACACCATAGCTTCAACGTCACCGCCCGTGACGGCGCCTTGGAACTCAGGTTTTTTATCAAGGGGAGCGGGGTGGGACGCTCAATCGAGCTGGACAATGTGTCGATGGAAGTGCCCGTCGAACAACTGATCCGCAATGGCACCTTCGAGGACGACACGATCGGCGCAACGCCGGCCAATTGGCGGTTCAACGGCAATCACAGCGGCACCGTGATCGTCGATCCGACCGATTCTACAAATCAGGTGGTGCACGTAGTTAGCAGCGGCGCGCAGCAGCATGTAAACGACAACGTCGAGACGTCGATTACCGGGGCCAGTTCCGGCGCCATCTATGAAGTCAAGTTCCGCGCCAAGTGGCTTTCCGGCGGCCGGCAACTGAACAACCGGCTCTTCTTCAGTGCCTTGAGCAACACGGCGATCCTCGATGCGCCGGAGTTGCACGGCACGCCGGGCGCCGAAAATTCGACCATCGAAGCGAACGTCGGCCCAACCTTCACCGAGTTCGGGCACTTCCCGGTGCTGCCGCGTAGCAATCAGACGGTCACCGTTAGCGCCCGTCCGAGCGACCCTGACGGCGTAACGTCGATGAGGCTTTGGTGGAGCGAAATGACCTTTAGCGATGGAACGTGGAACAGCGTGACCATGACAAGCGACAGTACGGGGCTCTACACGGCCACGATTCCCGGCCAGAGCACGAACGATCGCATCCAGTTTTACGTTGAAGGTCGGGACTCGCTGGGCGCCATCTCAACCTTCCCTGCCGACGGCCGCGACTCGCGGGCCATGTATCAGGTCGATTCCGACGGTCAGGAGACCGTGCGGCAAGGCGGCGTCGACACGTTTCGTTTCGTGCTGCGAAGAACTGACGAGAACGCGATGTTCGGAAATCGCTATCAGCAGATGACCAACGTCTTGCGCGGGACCACGCTCATCGTCAACGGCGTGACCGCGTTCTACGACGTCGGCGTCCGCCTGATCGGCAGCGGGTTCATTCGCCCCGAAAGCGGTTACAAGATCCAACTCAATCCCGATCAGCGGTTTTACGGAGTCCACGATTCGCTCCGTTTCGACATCGACCTGATTGGCGAGGTCATCCTCAAGCAAATGGTCAACGGCGCCGGTGGTAGCTTCGTGAGCTTGTACGATGACATCAGCTACCTCGTTTCGCCGCGCCACAACACGATCATGCAGCTTCAGTTGGCCCGCTACGAAAACCTTTATCTCGATGAGCAGTTCGAGAATGGCACCGACGGCACCAAGTTTGAATTGGACGACGTGACCTCTCCGACCGGCAGCGGCGCCGGTGGATTCCATACCAACCGCAGCATGGCCGCTCAGGACGTTGCCAACCGGGGCCTCGATCCCGAGGCATACCGAGGCCAATTGCTCATCAAGAGTAACCGCGCGAAGGACGACATGGCCGCGATGGCCGCCTTCGCCAACGCGATTCACCAAAACGGCTCGTTTGTCGGGTCGGCGCTCGATCTGGCCACCAAGGAGGTCATGGACGTCGACCTCTGGATGCGGCATTACGCCACCCAGGCGTTCATCGGGAACTGGGACACCTATGGCTTCGGGCGTCCGAAGAATCTGCGTATCTACACGCGGCCCGAAGACGGCAAGATCATTCCGTTCTACTGGGATGCCGACCGCCACCGTCTTACTGATTCGCTCATTTTCAACGGCGGCGCGACGCGCCTGGACGAAATCCGCAACATCCCCACCAATACAAGGCTGTTCTGGGGTCACATGCTGGACCTGATCGATCGGGCGTTCAATCAAGAATACGCAACTCGCTGGGTTGCCCACTTCAGCAGTCTAGGGGTCTCCGGACAGGATAGCGCCGCGGCGATCGGCAACCGCGCCAATCAGGCCCGCAACCAGGCCAAGTCGACGATCCCCGAGATCGATTTTCAGATCACCACCAACGGTGGCAACTCGATCAACACGAATCAAAACACGGTGAAAATCGACGGAGACGGCTGGATCGACGTCCGCCAGATTCGCTTTGCCGGCAGCGAAACTCCGCTCGACGTCACTTGGACCGACAACAACAGTTGGACGATCACGCTGCCGGTCGCCTTCGGGCCAAACACCCTGGCGTTCGAGGCCTACGACTTCCAGGGAAGACTCACCGGCTCCGACAGCATTCTGGTCACCAGCAGTTCCCAAGACGTGCGGGTGGCCGACGTGCTGCGGCTCAGCGAGGTGATGTACAATCCGGCCGATCCCGCCTCGAACTCGATCTACGACAACGACGACTTCGAATTTATCGAACTGGTCAACACCCACAACAGCGAGACGCTCGACCTGCGGGGCGTTGAATTGACCCGTGGCGTAAGCTTCAGCTTCACCGGCAGCAACGTCGAGTCGCTCGCTCCCGGCGAGCGGGTCGTGGTGGTGCGTAACCTCGAAGCGTTCGAGGAACGTTACGGCGATCAGATCAACGTGGCCGGCGCGTACGAGGGCAAGCTCGCCAACGGCGGCGAGGGGCTGGCGTTGGTCGATTCGCTGGGAGGGTCCGCCTTCGATTTCTCGTACAAGGACGGCTGGTATGATATCACGGACGGCGACGGCTTTTCGCTCACAGTGCGCGACACGGCGGCCGACCCCGCAACGCTCGCCGAGAAGTCGGCCTGGCAGCCCAGCGCGCTGGTCGACGGAACTCCCGGCAGCGACGACCCCGGGCCGGTGCTCGGTTCGGTCATCATCAACGAAATTCTAACGCACACCGACGACAGCGTGACCGGTGACTGGATCGAATTGTTCAACACGACCGCTCAGCCGGTCGATCTGAGCGGTTGGTATCTGAGCGACTCGCGCGGTAATCTGCGCAAGTTCCGCATTCCCGACGGCACGATCATTCCCGGTGGCGGTTACGTTACGTTCGACCAATTTGGCAGCGGCGGTTTCGGCGTCGATTCGCTGCTCGAAAACCCGCTGGGCAATCCCGGCGCCTTCGGACTGAGCGAACTGGGTGACGCCCTGCGGCTCACCTCGGTTGATGCGGCGCGGATTCGCGAAAATATCGACGCGGTCCACGTGATCGACCAGAACCGCATCATCTTCTCGACGGCCACCAGCGCCGTCTTGGGCACGGGCGCCCTGAGTTTCCGCAACGGCGATCTGGTCGAGTTCAATACATCCACCGGCATCGCTACGCTGATCTTTAGCGAGTCGGTCTTCCGCGACCCGACCGGCCTGCTCCCCGCGGGCGAAAACATCGACGCAATCAGCGTTCTCTCGAACGGCGATCTGGTTCTGTCGACCGCTGGAACGGCTCGTATCGGCGAGCTTTCCTTCCGCGACGGCGATCTGGTGCGATTCAACCCGACAACCGGTGTCGCAACGCGGTTGATCTCCGAGGACTTGTTCACCGGCCGGGCCGACATCAACGCGGTGCATGTTTTTGAAAACGCCGGACAGATCGAGCGCTACGTCATCTCGACGGACGGCCCGGTGACGATCGACGGGGTACTCTACGACGACGGCGATCTGATCGAGATCGTGCCCGGTTCGACGAGCGATCTGGCGGCCGGGCTGTTGGGCAACGGCAGCGTGCGGCGATTCCTGGCGGAGTCGGTCTTTGTGGTCGGCAGCAGTTCCAGCGGCGACCCCACCGAAAACATCGACGCGGTGTCGTTCACTTCGGGCGGGAGCCTGGCGATATCGACTTCCAGCACCGCCGCATTTGTCGGGCTCGGCGAGCTGTTTCAAAACGGCGACTTGGTGCAGCTCACGCCCGGGCAGGGAAGTGACTTGGGTAGCGGCATCATCGGAAACAACGCACAGCTCGAATTGTTGTTCGAGGAAGATCCCGATGCGGGCAACACCTTCTACGGCGAGGCGGCCGGCTATCGCGAGAAGGTCGACTTCGCCGGCGCCGAGCGGGAAGTCACCTTCGGACTTTACATCAAGAGCGACGGCCTGACCGATTTCGTCGCCATGATCAGTCCCAGCAAGGGCCAGGCGAACGGCGATCCGCGGGTCGGCCCGATCGTGTTTAACGAAGTCATGTACAATCCCGCTGAAGGCGGAATCGAGTTCATCGAGTTGCTGAACATCACCGACTCGCCGGTCGACATGTCCGACTGGGCGTTCACGGCGGGCATCGGTCTTACGTTCCCACAAGGCGTTATCGTGCCGGCCGGCGGGTTGGCGCTGGTCGTGCCGGTCGACGAGGCCACCTTCCGCGCGGCCTACAGCGTGCCGGCCAGCGTGCCGGTTGTGGGGCCGTACACCAGCGTGCTCAACAACGGCGGCGAGAAGATCGAGCTGAGTCGGCCCGGCGATCCGGAGCCGGATGGATTCTTTCCGCTGATCGAAGTTGCCCGATTGGCCTACGACGACGAACTTCCCTGGCCCACCAAGGCCGACGGCGAGGGTTTCTCTCTCCAGAACAAGCAGCCCGAGCAGTACGGCAACGATCCGATCAACTGGGGCACCACGATCCCGGGCGGAACCATCGGCGATTTCGTCGTGGCCCCGCGCGTCAGCGAGGTGCTGGTGTGGGGCAGCGGCTGGTCGCAAGAGATGCTCGACCGTCTGGCCGCTGACGGCCTGGGAATTGGCGGCGCATCGATCCCCGCCGGATCCAGCCAATTACAAACCCTCGCTTGGTCCGGTATCGACCGCATCAGCATCCGCTTTAGCGAGGATGTTGAAGTCCAGTCCGATCACTTGAACGTGCTCGGTGTTGATATTGCCGAGTACGACGTCGTCGGCTTCAGTTACAACAGCTCCTCGCACACGGCCACCTGGTCGCTCGGTCAGACGCCGCGGGCCGACAAGCTGCGGCTCGTGCTCAGCGGCGAAGTGAAAGATCCGTCGGGCCTGCCGCTCGACGGTGGTTGGACCGACAGCGTAAGCGCCTTCCCCTCGGGCAACGGCGCCATCGATACGGACGACGCCTTCCGTTTCCGCTTCGACGTGTTGACCGGCGACGCAGTGCCCGGCGGTGGCGTCGATCGCCGCGACCTGATCGAGGTGATTCATCACCTCGGCGGCAGCGCCTCGGGCGCCGCATACGATCCGCGCTTGGACATCAACGCCGACGGCCTGATCGACGTATTGGACCTGCGCACCGTCCTGCTCCGCAACGGCACCGATCTGCCGGCCGGCCAGCCGCGCAGCTCTTCCGGCCGCGCCCCGGCGATTGCCGCCGACGTGTTGTTCAGCCGACTCGGAGCCGGCCCCGCTCCGCAGCCCGCGGCGAATACGGCCCGAGAGACGTCGCTGTTAGGATCGAACGAGGATTCGGTCTCGCGCCGCAGACGCCCGATCGAGTCAAGTGTCGTCAACATCACCAACCGACGACTCGCCCGTCGCCGCGCGTCGGCCGAAGCGGTAGACGCCGCACTCACGATCGAACCCTCCGAGCTTCGCGAGCGGATCGCCCTACCCGAATCGGCTTGAAGAATTCGGCCGGTTGTATTAACGTAAGCCATTGCGGGGCCGATGGATGCCGCGAGGGCAGCGGCCTTGTTCTTCAATCCTGGTGCGTGAGGCGCACGATGAGTTGCCGCAACATGCGATCGCTGGTTTGGGCCGCGCTGACGATCGCGTTTTTCTCGAATTGCCTTGTTGCCGTGGCGGCCGATGACGATCTTGTTTCGGCTCGCCGTCTGCTGCTGGCGGGCAAGTATGCTCGTGCCGAGGAGGCGTATGCGGCGCTGGCGAAAGATCAGCCGGTCGAGGCGGCCTTGGGTGTGGCTCGTTGTCAAACGGCGGTGGGCAAGTATGCCCAGGCCGAGGCTGCGCTGACGAAGGCGGTCGAGGCGAACGACAAGTCGGCGCCGCTGCTTGCGGAGCTGGCGCATCTGGCGTTCGGTCGCGGCGACTACAAGAGAGCACAGCGCCACGTCGACGCGGCATTGAAGCTCGACGGCAACAACCTTTCGGCCCGCTGGACGGCCGCCGAATTGTTGCGCGTGACCGGCAAGCTCAAGCAGGCCGCCGCGGCGTATGAGTGGTTTGTCGATTACTATAACGATCGGGACGAGATCCAAAGCGCCGATGATCTGCGGCTGATCGGACTCGGCGCCGCGCAGTTCGCCCGCTGGACTCGGGCCAACGACCAGTACAGCTTTCTGGTCAACGAGCTTTATCCCGACGCGTTGAAGCTGGAAAAAGGTTTCTGGCCGGCCCATCTGGAAGCCGGCTTGCTGTTTCTGGAAAAATACAATCAGGCCGACGCCGCCAAGGAGTTGCAACAGGCGCTGCTGCTGAACCCCAACGCGGCGGAAGTTCACGCGGCCGTGGCGCAGCTCAAGCTGATCGGTTACGATTTGGCCGCCGCCAAAACATCGATCGACCGGGCGTTGGAATTGAACCCCAATCTCGTGCATGCCAAACAATTGCTGGCCGACATTCACTTCTCGAACTTCGAGCCGCACAAGGCCGTGCCGGTTCTTGAAGAGGCCTTGAAGCTCAATATGCACAATGGCGAAACGCTCGGCCGTTTTGCCGCGGCGCACGGTGCGGTTGAGGGCATTCGCGATGATCCGGCTGGCACGGCGATGGGCCTGGTCATCGACGCGGTCAACGATCGCAATCCGCACGCCGGCGAGTTTTATGCCGCGCTGGCCGACGCGCTCGATCTGCTGCGCAAATATCCGCAAGCCGCAAAATACTACGAAGAGGCGATCCGGCGAATGCCGCAACTGACCGGAGTCCGCGGCCGGCTGGGCATGGTGCAGATGCGGCTGGGGCGCGAAGACGCCGCCCGCAAGCTGCTCGGCGAGTCGTTCGACGTCGACCCGTTCAATGTTCGCGTGAGCAATTCGATCAAGGTGCTCGAAGTGTTGGAGGATTACGAGACGCTCGAGACGGAACATTTTCTGATTCGCTACGACCCCAAGCACGACAAGATCATGGCCCGATACGCGGGCAAATATCTGGAAGAAATCTACCCGCAGCTTTGCCGGCAGCTTGGTTACGAGCCGCAGGAGAAGTCGCTGTTCGAGCTGTTCAACAAAGCCCGCAACACCAGCGCCCACGGTTGGTTTAGCGCGCGGATGGTCGGGCTGCCGCACATTCACACGATCGGGGCCTGCGCCGGCAAGATGGTAGCGATGGTCTCGCCGACCGCCTCGCCGCAGAAGTTCAATTGGGCTCGAGTGCTCAAACACGAATTCGTCCACGTCATTAACCTGCAGCAAACCAACTTCAACATCCCGCATTGGTACACCGAGGCGCTGGCCGTGTTGAACGAGGGCCAGCCGCGCCCGCAAGAGTGGAACGAGATGCTGGCGCGGCGGGTGCCGGCGGGCGAGGTGTTCGACCTGGAGTCGATCAACATGGGCTTCATCCGCCCACACTCCAGCGAAGATTGGCAGATGGCCTACTGCCAGGCGGAACTATACGCCGAGTACATGCTCGAGCGATTCGGCGAGCAGGCCCTGGCCAAGATGCTCAAGGGCTACGCCGACAATCTAACGACGACCGCGGCGATTGAGCGATCGTTCGAGATCGATCGGGCCGAGTTCGAGCGGGGTTACACCGAGTACCTCCACAAGATCGTCCGTGGCATCGCCAAAGCCGGCTCGAAGCAGCAGCCGATGACGCTGGCCGAGTTGGATCGGGCGGTAAGAGAAAAACCGGACGATCCTGACCTCGCGGCCCGGCTAGCGCTCGAATACCTGCGACGAAAATCGGGCACGAAGGCCCGCAAGCTTGCCGAGGGCGTACTCAAAACTCGACCCAAGCATCAATTGGCCACCTACGTCAAGGCTCGGCTGTTTTTGTCGATCGGCGAAAACGACGCGGCGGTGAAGATGCTCGCAGCGTGTTTCGACGAAAAGCAGCCGCAGGAAAACGTGCTGAGCCTGTTGGCGGCCCTCTCTTTTCGGGCGAAGGACTATAACGAGGCGGCGCGGCTTTACTCGCTGGGCCAGAAGCATTTTTCCGGCGACATAAAATGGACCAAGGCCCTGGCCAGCGTCTATCTCAAGAGCGGAAACGAGGCGAAGCTGATCGGCGTGCTAACGAAGCTGGCCGAGGCCGATTCCGACGAGACGGCGATTCGCAAAAAACTGGCCCAGATGGCTCTGGCAGCCGGCGATTTCAAGGCGGCGGCCCGTTGGGCGAACCAGGCGATCCACGTCGACGTAATGGATGTAAGGCTGCATCGCATGCTGGCCGAAGCGCTCACGGGCCTCGACAAACCGGCCGCGGCTGTCGTAGAGTGGGAGACGGCCGTTGAGTTGGCCCCCAAGCAATTTGAGCTGCACGTCGAATTGGCCCGGGCATGTCTCGCGGCCAGACAGAAAGACAAGGCCCGCGGGGTGCTCGACGGGCTGCTGAAGCTCGACCCCGACAACAACGACGCGAAACGACTGCGGGAGATTCTCGATCAGTGACGCACACCGAACCGCCATCTTCTTCAAATTCAAGCGGCGAGATATCGCTGGCCGATTTTCAACGTCTGATTCGCGACATGTACCTGGAAAAGGATGTGGCCCGCGGCGTCGACGGCACGTTCATGTGGCTGATGGAGGAGATCGGCGAGTTGGCCGCCGCGCTGCGCGAAGGGACGCGCGACGAGCAGGCCGCGGAATTCGCCGACGTGTTGGCTTGGCTGACAACCATCGCCAATGTGGTCGGCGTCGACTTGAACGAGGCGGTGTCGAAGAAATACGGCACAGGCTGCCCCGGCTGTGGAAAACTGATGTGCGTTTGCTCGAATGCGGAAAAACCGTGATGCGACTGCTCTGTAGAAAACACGGCTTCGCGGCGTTACTTTTGGTCGTGATGGCGCCGTGTGTTGCCTCGGCACAAGACCTTGGCGTAACGATCACCGACCTGACCGTCGGCTTCGACGGCATTTGCCGAGTTGGAAGTTGGACGCCGATTCGGGTAACGCTCCAAAGCAAGTCGGAAACCTACACGGGCCATGTGGAATTGGTCGTTCCCGATGGCGACGGCGTTCCGAGCCGCGTCTCGACCGAAGGGTTGCGGCCCGTGCTGATTCCTGCCGGCGGCAGCACGACGATAACGCTCTATGCGCGCCTCGGCCGGATCAACGCCAAGCTTGGCGCCAGCTTTTGGGTCGACGAGAAGGTCATCGCCCGGGCAGATTTTCGGACGAACGTCGAAGACGCCAAACGAACCGTGATATCGGCCGACCGCGAGTTGATTGTGGCGGTCGGCTCTTCCATCGGCCTCCAGAGCGCGATCGATCTGCGGAAACAGCAGGAATACGAAGAGAGTGTCGTCGCGCAACTCAGCTCCAGCGACGAATTGCCGACGCGCTGGTACGGCTATGAAGGCGTCAACATCGTGGTATTGGCCACGGGAAATATGGCGGCCTATCGCAATTTAACCGGCGGCACGGCCCAGGCGAAGGCCCTCGACGAGTGGGTTCGCCGCGGCGGTCGGTTGGTGTTGTGTGTCGGAAAAAACGCGCCCTTGGTGCTGGATCCTCGGCACCGTGACGAAAGTAATCCCACCGACGCGGAAGATCTTCTTCATCCGCTCAGCCGCTTCGCGCCGGGGCGTTTCGCCGGCGATGAGATGGCCACGCTGCGCAGCGCCGGCGAGTTGGAAAAATACAGCGATCAAAAAAAACCGGTCGAAGCGGTCGGCGACGAGCTGCGTCTTTCGATTCCGCGACTGAGCGATGTGGACGGATTCGTCGAAGTTTCCGAGGGAGCCAACCTGCCGCTGGTGGTCCGCTCGGCTTACGGCTTCGGCGAGGTCGTGTTCGTGTCGGTCGATTTGGACCTCGCGCCGCTGAGCCGCTGGGCCGGCCGGGGACAGATGGTCAACAAGCTGCTCGGTTACGAAACGGCGGTAACTCAGGACAGCCAGGCCCAGACGATGCATCGGCCCTCCTATTCCGATCATGCAGGTCAGCTTCGCGCGGCGCTCGATCGTTTTGAGGGCATCCGTCTGGTGCCGTTTTCGCTGGTGGCCTTTCTGATTCTGCTCTACGTGATATTGATCGGCCCGGTCGATTATTTCGTGCTGAAAAAGTATTTCAAGCGGATGGAATACACCTGGATTACTTTTCCGATCATCGTGTTGGTGTTTAGCGTCGGCGCCTACGGCCTGGCCTATTGGCTCAAGGGCAGTCAAATCCGCATCAACCAAATCGATCTGGTCGACGTCGACGTCGAAAGCGGCACGGTCCGCGGCGTGACCTGGGTGAATCTGTTCAGCCCCCGCACCGACGGGTATGACCTGAGCGTGCAGCCGCAGCCGGTCGTTGGCGGCGCGGTGAAACAGCCCGACGTGCTGTTTTCCTGGCTCGGCCTGCCCGGCGGCGCGCTGGGCGGCATGGAGCCGTCGACCCAAGGCTTAAGCTTCTTCGACGCCTACGCCTTTTCGCCCCAACTCGACCGCGTGGAGCAGATGCCCGTCGCGGTTTGGTCGACCAAGAGTCTTACGGCCCGCTGGCAATACGAGCTGGGCACTGCCCGGCCGTTCGACGCCAGCTTGCGCCGCGAAACGCTCGGCTTGCGCGGCGAGATCACCAGCCGGCTCGATTTTTCGCTGATCGATTGCGTCGTGCTACATGGTGGCGTGGCCTATGTGGTCGGCGACGTCGAGCCGGGCGCGACCATCGTACTGGACAGCAGCCTGCAAGCTCCCGGAGCAGCCGCCTATTGGAAGTCGAAAATATCCGGGGCCGTCGCCCATCACGACGACGAACGTCTGGAACCCGAACATACCGTGCGGGCCATGATGTTTCACCGACTCGTCAAGGGCAAGCAATTCACCCGGCTGCGTAACCGCTACCAGAGTTTTGTCGACCTCAGCAGCCACGTCGAGCGCGCCGAGACAGGCCGGGCGATCCTCGTCGGTCGCGGAGCCGAAGGCCGCCCGGGCGCAAAGCTCGTCGACGGCGACGCACCGCTGGGCCGCGACGATGACGAGCATACGACGATTTATCGGTTC
>JADFKK010000091.1 GCA_022564995.1 Planctomycetota bacterium
AAAAGACGTCCAAATGGAAAAAGAAACGATCCCAGCATTTCCACCCACCGCCATTGACCAAAACCTTTGTCGAGTCAGTGGTTATGCTTAATTGAACGGTATTGAGGCTAACGCCCCGCGGCTGATGGGTAATCCGGCCTATCGCCCCACCGCCTGCTCGTAGCAGAAATCGAACAGCAGAAACCACTCTTGGCGAGCGATCTGTCGGCAAAGTTGCTCGTTGGCGCCGCCGCGATAGGCGCTCTGGCACAGGTCGATGAAGGCCAGCGGATCCCAGGCAGACTGGTTGCGCAAGAAGTCGGCCGACCGGTCGTGCTCGACCGAAGCGGTCAACTCGGCCGCGTCGCTGCACAGTGCCGGAAAAATCGAATGTTCGCCTACGCGGCGAAACCAGTAGGCGCTGTTGCCGAAGTCCGGCTCGCGACGGTGCATGATGCCGTGCCAATAGCTGCCGGTCGGTGTGTCGATGCCCTGGCTGATCGAGTGTGACTCGTCTAGAAAATCGTGCAGCAGCCACAGGGCACTGACACATCCGGCGGCCATGCCGCGATCGACGAAATCGCCAGCCGCCGTCGCCGCATCATCCAATGTCGAGAGGGCGTCGAAAGCGTCCCGATTTGGCTCGCCCGGCCCCAGCGGCGGCAGGCGATCCAGATCGATCAAGCTGGCAAAGACGGGACCGTACCGATTGGGATCGAACTGAAACATGGTTGAGAAGCTCCCATCGCCGATTTGAAAAAATGGTAACACGTCAGCCAGCGTCGTCTAGCGCTGTGTCAATCCTTAGTCTCGGGATTAGCCGCTGGGCGCTGGCCAACGGTTCCCCCAGAGAGAACCGGACGCTAGCGCGTCGCGGCTGATTCATTCAGCCCCAATCGCTTGCCTTAATAAAGCACCAGACACGATCGTAGCCGCGCGAGGACGGGTCGACCAGCACGCCCGACCTCCCGGATTGACTATCTTTCGCATTGTCTCGCGAACCGCCCGCAATGTCTGTCGAATCGGCAAACTCTACGGAATCGGTACAGTTTCACATGGGTGCGGCCGATGCTAAGACCGGACTGTCCCGCTATGCGCGGGCTTGGTACCTGCTAGCTGCCTTTCGCCGGCGACTCGATCCATGTGGTGTAATCACTGCCAACAAGACGTTCCGGGCGTGGCCACGTTGGGGAAAGCCGACGGGGCGGAAATCTGCTGCGCCCGATGCGGCCGGATGGTCGCCGTCAAGCCCTTACGCGAGGACGGCCCGACCCACGACATCGGAGTCGGCGATCACGGGCCGAATCTCGCTGATCTGCCTGCGGAATCATCCGACGTGAGCGGTGCGATGCTCGATTCGCCGCCGGCGCTGACTTTCGACGACTGGCAGTTAGAAACACAGCTCGAACGAATCGCAACGCTGGCCGGTCAAGGTTCAGTGGCCGAACTTCGCGATCACGCGCCGTACGAGCAGGAAAAGGGCCGCATCGATCCCGAACACGACTCGCTCGGCGGCTGGCATCCGGGTCGGTTGGCAACCACGGTGAGTCGTCCGAAGAAATCGCCGTCACCACGCCGGCAGTCGTCGCCCTTGCGAGCCACTTCGCTGCTTGCCCTGGCAGCGGTAGCCCTGGGAACGGCCGCGTTCCTGTGCGGCGCGGTCTTGCTCGGCTGGTCACTCGTCGAGGGCTATGCTCAGCTGTGGAGCCTGGGGCTGCCGATCACTTTGGGCGGACAAGCGCTGCTGTTGGTTGCCCTGATTACGCAACTGGAGCGCATCTGGAGCGAGGGTCGTCGCACGTCAACGAAGATTGACGAGGTTGACGAGCGGATCGCCGAGCTAAGGCAATCGACGCGCATGCTGAGTGTATCGCACGGCTCGGCCTCGCAGGCATTCTACGCCCACATGGCCGCAGGCGCCAGCGAAGAATTGCTGCTGGCCGATCTCAAAGGGCAGCTCGATTTGCTGGCCGTGCGCATGTCGCAGCGGCATTAGGAGCCTATCTCAAAACCCTTGTGGCACCGGCGTCTCGCCGGTGTTCCACGGGCGGGACGCCCGTGCCACCAAGATATCAATGGCCTCTATAACAGGCACCTTGAGCGAGCGACCCTAAAACGCCGCCGCGTCGTCCCGCTTGCCGTGCTTCGCGCCGGGCAGGAAACCGGTCAGGTGATCGACTTCGCCTCTGGCTAAACCGGCGCCGCCAGCCAAACGGGCGGCTCGCTCGAAGAATAATCTGGCCCGCTCCGGCTTCTCGCTGAAGTGTAACCGCACGCCGATGAGGAAATAAAGATCGGCGTTGTTCGCGTCTTGTTCCGCCGCCAGGGCCAAGGCCTCCAGGTGCGCCATGCGGACGGCGACGTTATCGTCGTAGAAGTCCTCGAATCGAAACGGCGCAGCGGGCCAGTTCGGGTCGATCCGCAAGCCGGCCTTGTAGCTTTTGGCGGCCTGCTCGTAATGGCCCATAGCCAATTCGGCATGTCCTCGGCGGAAATACCCGGCTGCCACATCCGGTGCGGAGGAGATCGCCTTCTTGTATCGCTGCACAGCGCGGTGATAACGCTGCGCGGCAAATTGGGAATCGCCCAATTCGACAAAACGCCTGGCTCGCCCGCGAGACGCGGCGTTGCTCTTGCGCGGCTCGCGCCTGGCCTGTTGCGGCTCGTCCGGCCTCGCGCGCCGCGGCATCGGCGGGGCCACAACTGCCCTGCGCTCATCGAACCCGTCGAACCCCAAGAACCGGCGCATCGCTTGAGGGCCAACGACCGTCCGCGGGTCAACGAAGATCGGCCCGCCAAGCGTCACGCCGTAAGGATACGCGTAACGATAATAGCTCGGTCCGTAGCTGCGATAGACATACGGACCATGGTGCCCGTGATGATCGACGTGATGATGGTAATCCGCGTGATGACCGTGTCCGTGCGGCGACGCGGCGTGAGCGGCGCGGCTGCCGAGCAGCACCCAACAGACGATTGCCGCAGCTAGCAGTCGATAGACATGCGATTTCATGGTGGCCTCCTTCGCCGTAGGTTCATTATCCCGATTCGCGCCGCCGACGGCAACAGAAATGCCGGTGACTTTTCTGGAAAAAAGTAACGGTTAGGCAAGTTATTTGGACGAAGAAAACCCATACGGCGCCTTGAGCGTCGCTTGTCTGATGAGTCCGCCCGGGCGGCTTTCCTGTCTCGGCGGCCGAAGTCTAATCCATTCGAGCCATCTGGCTCAAAACCAGGGGAAAGGTGTGCCTACGATGAATCGCTTGTTTCTTGCGCTGGCGCTATTGGCCGTCACGAGCCTCAGCAGTGGTTGTGCGACGTGTAGCAGTCCATACGACGATTGCGGAGGGGTGTTCGAGGACGGTTACTGCCGCAACGAGCTAATCGACGGTCGGGCCGGATCGGCCTTTGCGCCGCAGCCGATGGCGACGGACATCGAAGAGGCGGAACCAACAGAGGATGCGCCCGCCGGCGAAACGGACGACGTGTATTACGAAGAATGATGTCCAAACGCAACAGAATCCAAGACTGATTCTGGGTGGTTGCCAGCGTGCCGTTTTCCTGCCTCTTCTGGGCTTATACTGCTCACGGATGAAAATGGCACATTCTTTCGTTTAGCGGCAAGCCGCAGGCGACTGTGTTTCCAGGCCAAGCGTCCATTCAAAACGCAGTCGCCTGCGGCTTGCCGTTAAACGAGCCAGTCATAACCGTGCAAGGTATAAATAGGGCATCGTCCGCGAGGTTTCGTGCGTCTGACGCCGCATTTGAGCAGACGGGGGAGATCAGCCGACTTTCGCGGCATTTCCAAGCTATGTTTGCCTAGTGCTTCGTCAAAACATAAGAAATCGGGTGGTTGCAATCAGCCGCGGGGCGCTAGCCCCCGGTTGGTGCGACACCAGAAACAGGGAGAGCTATCATGGACAACAACACCGCCTGCGACGCGGACACCTTGCGCGATCGAATTGCCGAATTGGAAGACGATCTGCTGCGGGCCAATCTGGCTGCCGAATCGTCTGGCAGGGCCAAGACCAGCTTCCTGGCCAACATGAACCACGAGATTCACACGCCACTCCACACGTCGTTGGGGTTTCTCAAACTGCTCGGAAAAAGTGAGCTTTCGACGGGCCAGCGAACCAAGGTCGATCACATCACGTTCGCTCTTTCCTCACTGTTGGAACTGTTCAACGATATTCTCACGCTGTCCAAGGCCGAGACCGGACACTTGAAACTACACCCCACCCGGTTTCATCTTGAATCGCTCGTACACGACACGCTCAACCACGCCTCGGCGTTGGCCGAAAGCAAAAACCTCGAAGTTCGCCACGAGGTCGACGAGCGATTGCCCAAACTGCTGATGGGAGATCGCTGCCGGCTGCGCCAAGTGCTCGTCAATCTGTTCGGCAACGCCCTGAAGTTCACGGTCCAAGGCACCGTTTCCTTGCGGGCCATCGTCGAGGACGAATCCGACCAATCATTTACCGTGCGATTTGAAATCGAAGACAGCGGCCTGGGCATCAAGGCCAATCGACTGGCCGATGCGTTTGAGCCATTCACCCAAGGCGACGGGTCGGCGACGCGACAGTACGGCGGCACGGGCACCGGGCTGGCGCTGTGTAGGCAATTGGTCAAATTGATGGGCGGCGAGTTGAGTATCGAAAGCGAGGTGGGGCAAGGCACGAAGTGTTGGTTTTCGGTCGAGCTGGATAAAATCGTCGACAAGAAAGTTGCCAGACGAATCCAACGCGGCGCCGACAATTCGGCAACGTCGGATTCACTAGATTCCCAGGACGTGCCTGCGGAACCCGAAACGAAGATTCTGATTGTCGATGACGACCGCTTGTGTCGCGTATTGCTCGACGAAATGCTTACTGGATACGGCGTGCGCCATCAAGTCGAATGTGGTCGCGACGCAGTACGCATTGTCGCTCAGGCTCTGCAGGACGGCGTGCCCTACGACCTGGTCTGTCTCGATATTATGATGCCCGGCATGGACGGTCACAGCGTGTTGGAAGAGATTCGTCGCCTCGACGCCGAAGATGGCCGCGAAGGGACCGACGCAACCAAGGTGGTCATGACCACGGCACTGCGCGACTCGCAACATTGTGTGCAAGCCTTCCGCGAAGGCTGCGAAGCCTATCTCACCAAGCCGGTCGAAGAGGAAGCGCTAGCCAAAACGCTCGGCAAGCTGGGTATCGCACAGCCGGAAGCGTCGGCTTGCTGAGCTGGCACGCCGCCGACAATTCTTGTGGCCCCGGCGTCTCGCCGGCGTTCCCTGGACACACGGAACAACCGCCGGCTTGCCTCGGCGGGGGTGAATCGCGCATAATGGTCGAATTGGACTGCCGGGGGCTTTCCACATAAACCACCTTCCGAGGGGAGGAAGATTGGCCATGGCCGAGTCGTTCGACGCCTATCACCAGTGGTTGGGAATCGCGCCCAAGGATCAGCCGCCGAATCACTATCAGTTGTTGGGCATCGATCTGTATGAGTCGAACGCCAATGTGATCGACAACGCCGCTAACCGGCAGATGGCCCACCTACGCACCTTTCAGACCGGCGCGCGGTCGACGCTTTGTCAACAATTGCTCAACGAAGTGAGAGCTGCCCGGGTGCTGCTGTTCGATGAACCGAAAAGGGCGATCTACGACGCCGAGCTGAAACAGAAGTACGGCAACAAGCCAAATGGGCCGCAGCCACGTGTTGTCCCGGCACTTCCGCTCAGTCCGACGTCTGCGCCCCCCGTAGCTCGCGGCGTGCCGATAGATGCTGCTACAGCACAGCCGGCGCCCGCAACACCACAGATTGAAAGCGGCCCGGACGGTGTTTCCCATCGTCACCGACGTCGTACCAAGAGCACGTCGCTGGTGGTCTTGGGCGTCGGCGCAGCGGTGCTCTGCGTGGTGGGCATCAGCGCGGCGGTCGCTTTGTACGGGGGTGACGATGAAGACGATCAACCGCAGGTCGTGACTCACGACCCGAAAAAGTCTTCGCCGCCACCTAATGACGTGCCGTCCGATCCGACAAAACCAGACGTTCCCGACGAGGGGTCGAAAACGGGAGAAATTACGGGAGAAAACACGGATAACAATAATGCAGGCACCAAAACCGGCGGCACGTCGCCGGAAATCGACGGCGGCGTTTCCGAACCGCCTAAACTCGGCGCCGAGGAGCCGATCAATCCGCTGAAACTCGATGACAAGACTCAGATCGATCCTGTAGCACCGCTACCCGTTCGTCCGGCCACCATACCGGTGCCCGACACAGCGGCACAGAAGGCGGCGGAGAAGGAAGTCCGCAGCCTCTTCGACTTTGACGCCGCGAAAAGCCATGACGACATTACTCGTCTGGCCAGAACGGTTTTCACCACGGCGCTGGACAGCAGCGACGATCCGGTCTCGCAATACGTCATGCTGCGAATGGTTCGCGATTTGACCGCCAAGGACGGCGACTATGGAGGTGCGTCGATGGCGATCGACCGCATGAGCAAGCGATTTGAGATCGACGCCACCGTCATGCGGTGCGACGCGGTCGTCCAGTCACTGGGCGCACGCATCACTCCCAAGTGGCGAGCTCAATTGGTCAAGGCGGCCTTGAAACTGGTCGGCGAATGCCACCAGGCCGACCGCTATCGCGAGGCTGAACCGGTGCTCTCGGCCGTGGTGCGGGCCGCCGGAAAATTGCACGACGCCAAGATATCGGTGCAAGCCAGAAAGCTGAAAAGAACGGGCAAGGCCATGGCCAAGCTCTATGCCGAGGTCCGCGTCGCCTTCGATGCACTGAAAAAGACACCGGACGATCCTGAGTCGAACACCAAGGCAGGCAAGTACGTCTGCTTCGTCAAGGCCGACTGGAAGCGGGGGCTGGCGATGCTCGCCAAAGGCAACGACGCGGTGTTGAAAGATCTGGCCGTGCGCGAGCTACGTGGCGTCAAAGACACCGACGAACAAGTCGCCATGGGCGACGCCTGGTGGGAAGTCGCCGACCAGCAGCCCGCCCACGCCGTCGCCGAAGTCGTCCGGCACGCCAAAGACTGGTATCGCCGGGCCCTGCGGCGGTTGACCGGCCTGGACAAGCTAAAGGTGCAGAAGCGGTTGGAAGAGACCAAGACCCAGCATGAGAAGTCGTTGAATGCCGCGAAAACAGAAACGCGAGACATCGTTAGGAGTATTACAGTTCTTAAGTCGTTGCGCGAGTTTCAAGAAAAACATGGAGCCAACTTTCCAATTCGGAACAATCGCGCAAGAGGAGGACTGGCGAAGGCTAGCAGTGCTCACGCGAGATATAATCCGCCGCAATCCGTGTTTGCCGGAAATCGGGATAAGAACACTTGGTGCTTGAAGGGTACTTCAGGTCAGTTCTTGGCGTCCTGGAAGAGTCGTCCACAGGGCCAATACATCATCATTTTTGGCCGCCCTTCTAACAAGGACTCTTGGGGAGATGCGAGTGTTTCGATTAACGGGCTGACGGCTGTTTCGCTGTCGGGAATTCGTGGCCATAGCGTCACAATAATCGAATTGACACGCCGCGTCCCCATTTCCAGCATTCTTCTCAGCATCAAGGGCACCGAGTGTCCGGGAATGGCGGCTTTGGAAATACACTAGGCTCTGTCTCAAAACGGCTTGAATTCGTGTTTCTCATCAGCCGCTGGGCGCTAGCCCACGGTTCTTCGCGGTATTTCTCTCCACGGAACCGGACGCTAGCGCGTCGCGGCTGATGTTTTGAGACAGAGGCTAGGCGGGTGACGATCCGTTACCCGCGCATGAAGCAGACAACTCGGTCTTGGATTGACCATCGATTTGTCCCGGCGGGGGTAAATCGTATATAATGGTCGAATTGGACTGCTGGTGACTCTCCACGCAAACCGCCCCCAAGGGAAAGAAATTGAAAATGGCCGAGTCGTTTGACGCCTATCACGAGTGGTTGGGAATCGCGCCCAAGGATCAGCCGCCGAATCATTATCAACTGCTGGGCATCGATCTGTATGAGTCGAAGGCGAACGTCATCGACGGCGCGGCCGACCGGCAGATGGCCCATCTGCGCACCTTTCAGACCGGCGCGCGAAGCAAGCTCTGCCAAGAGTTGCTCAACCAGGTCAGCACGGCCCGCGTGCTGCTGCTCGATGCCCAAAAGAAGGCGGCCTACGACGAGCAGATAAGAATGAAGCTGGCCCAGCGCGCGGAGCCGCAGCCACGGATCGCCGCGGCCATTCCGCTCAGCCAACCGGCCCGCGCCGCTCCGCCAGCGCCAATCCAAGCGGCGGTGAGCGCGCCGCAGTTTGGCGGTGTTTCGTCACGTCGCCGAGCGCGTCGCAAGCAGAACACGCCGTGGCTGGCCGTGGGTATCGGCGGCGCCGTTCTGGGCGTCGTGGTCGTGATTGTGGCACTGGCCACGATGGGCGACGGCAAGGGCGATGAGACGGCGAATGCCGCGCCTGCGGTTCGGCCGTCGAAAAGCAACTCCGCCGATCCGACGAAGAAACCAGCGGCGACTGCGGCAGCGAAACCGGCCGACACCAGCGAGCGAAAGCCGACCGGCGAACCACTGCCGGAGAAGAGGCCGGATGAGGACGACCCGGCAGAGAAGGAGCCGGCAGAGAAAGATCCGCCGAAGGAATCGCCGGTCGATTCCGACACCCCTTTTGAGATCGTCGACGATGAAGATCCACCAGCGGACGACGGTCGACGGCCGGTGGTTACGAAGCGGCCGGCCAAGCCAGCGGTTCCATCGGCCGCGGCGCGGGAAAAGGCCGGGGCGGAGATCCGCAAGGTGTTTGACATCGACGCCGTTCCCGACGTTGCGGCGAAGGCCAAGCTGGCCCGCGAGCTGCTCGCCGCGGCCCTCGACACGGCCGACGATCCGGCCTCGCAATATGTGATGCTGCGAATGGTCCGCGACACAGCGGCCACTCACGGCGACTACGCGGCGGCCGAACGGGCGATCGACGAGATGAGCCAACGGTTCGAGGTCGACGTGATCGCCATGCGCAGCGAGGCGGTCGTGCAGGCCCTGGCCGCGAAGAAGATTCCGACAGGACACCGAAAGCGGATCGTCCGCGACGCCTTGCGCGTGGTGCAGGAGTGTCACCAGGCCGATCGATACAAGCACGCCAAAAAGAGCATCGCGGCCGCCCTGAAAGCAGCCACCAGCCTGAGAGACAAGCCATTGCTGGTCGACACCCGGCGGCTGCGCGACGACGGCAAAGTTTTGGCCAAGCAATACGAGGCCGTCCGAGGTGCCTTCGAGACGCTCAAAACCAAACCCAACGATCCCGCCGCCAACACGGCCGCCGGCAAGTACCTGTGCTACGTCAAAGCCGACTGGAAACGCGGCTTGGCGATGCTGGCCCAAGGCAACGACGCACTGCTAAAGGACTTGGCCACCCGCGAGCAGCGCGGCGTCACCAAGTTCGACGAGCAAATCGCGTTGGCCGACGCCTGGTGGAAGATCGCCGACGAACAGCCGAACCGCAACGGCGGCCAGGTGCGCGCGCACGCCGGGCATTGGTATAAAAAAGCTCTGCCGAATTTGACCGGGTTGGACAAGGTGAGGGTCGCAAAAAGAATCAAGCAGACCGATTCCGCGGCTGGCGACTCCGGAGATTCGAAGAAGCCTCGCGGCCGCACGCTCGACTTCGTCTATTTGCCGACTCGCCCAAACTGGCAAAGGACCGGATTTACCGTTGAAGCGGGCCAAACGATCCGCATCCAGGCCACCGGCACGATTACACTTTACAAGAACGACCTGAAAAAAAACCCTTACGGCACGGCCGATGGCCTTCCGGGACGTTCGGGGAATTTCAAAGGCGTCATTGCCAACGCCGGAGGCCTTCTGCTGAAGATCGGTCAAGCCCTGTACCGCGGCGGAACCGATACCGTCGTGACCGTCAAGACGTCAGGCGAGATCGAACTTGGGATTTCCGAGTCTGGAAGATTCTCAAATAACGCCGGAAAGTTTCTCGTTCGGATAACAATCCAATAGCATCCGTGAGGGCTTCGCACTGATCGATTTATCAAAGTCGCAGAAGTAAGCTCCGAGAAAAAAAGACGCCAGGAATCGTTGACCATTCATTCCGGACGCCTTTTCTCCTCCAGATTTCGGAAAACGGCCCGCGGGCTGAACACGTAAACTGAAACACAGAAGTGGTCCGCAGATTTCACAGATGTTCGCAGATGGGTGAAGTGGCAACCCGCTCACGAAGCATCTACAGACTACCCTAAGAAAATCTGCGTATATCTGCGAGCATCTGCGGACGAATCCTGACGTAGCACCAGGGCAAACGATTCGGGCAATCGAGGCCAACCGCTTACTCTTGCCCTGATTCTGTTCCACAAGAGAAGCAACCCCACAAGAGAAGCAACAAGCTGCCAATCAGCGAAATAGCGCCGGATAGTCTCGATGGCCTTCAAAGACGCGGACAACCTGGATACCGTCGCCTGCCGGGAGGTAGAGCACGACATAACGACGCGGATTGCTCTGGGTTCCGCACGAGAAGATTCGCAAGTCGGGTGCGAGGTCGGGACAAGCAGTGCCCAGCTCTGGCTGCGCGGCGTAGAGTTCGCACTTTTCGCGAATCGCCCGTAACAGGTTGCGGGCTCCCTGCGGGCTCTGACATTCAACGCCGATGTAATGGGCGATGTCTCGCAAGTCCTGTTCTGCATCCTGGTCCCATACCACGCGGGGCATTAGTCGGTGATTCCCTCGTCGGCCAGACGCTGTGTGACCTGCTGCTCCAACTCGTCGAAATCCACCGGCCGTCCTTCACCTCGGCTGAGCCGGTCGAGCGCCGGCTGTATCTCTTCGCGACACCGCTGTACTTCGCGTTGGTACTGATCATCGCGGCGAAGTGCATCGAGAGCGCCTCGCAACACGTCATCCTCGCTGGTGTACCGGCCGGAATCGATCCACTGCTTGATCTGCGTCGCCAGATCCGTTGAAATTTGATAGGTCATCGGAGCACTCTCCTTATCGTCAATTTAACATGGCGCGTGAATCGATGCCACCCATTTCTTGGTGAATGCACCCTGTGCATGATGGTCGAGGTGAGATGCGGCACCGAGTACGGTTCGGTGTCGGCGTCGCGGGTCGATTGGTCGATGAGCCCTGGCTGCGGGCGTTCACGACAAATCGCTGTTTTCACGCTATTTTTCCCACCCGCGCAGGCGCGTTCCGCAGCCGGAAAAATCGTTACGGCTCTCCAAGACCGACATAATTTTACGTTTTGCCCCCCTTTCCGCGTTTCGCCCGGGGTGAAATCAGCGGAGAGGATTGTTACGATGAAGGGTGTGAATCGAGGAGCGAGGGCGAGTCATGTGGCGGCGCCCGGTGAGGCCGCGACGGAATGGGCGAATCGATCCGACGGGCTAGGTTGATGAACTTGCAATTTTCTGCCGACGAAATTGTGCCGCCGTGGCGCGGTGCGCGACTGATCGGGCGTTGGTTTGCCACTTTCTTGTTCGCATGTATTGCTGTCGCTGCGCCGCTTGTGCCAGCGGTCGTCGCTCAAGAAGAGGCGGCGTTTCCGAGACGACACCACGCTTGGGCGAGATTTGAGCCAGGCGCCTGGAAAACGGTCCGCGCCATCACGGAATCGTTCGACAAAGACGGCAAGCTCATCAGCACGAACGTCGCGCTGACAAAAACGTCGCTGGTCGCCATCAACGGTTCTCAGGTGACGCTGCGATTGGAGGGCACCGTAAACCTGGGCGGTCAGGATTTCGATTCGGATCCGATCGAAAGCACGCAACGTCTGTGTGGCGCCGCGGTGGATCAAAAAGTCACGCTGAAAGTCGGCGGCAAGGCGAAAGTTACGATCGACGGCGAAACCTACGAGTGCTCGGTCATCGAGTCCGTTGCGGTCGACGCTGAAAAAAAGACCATCACGACCACCAAAATTTATTTTTCAGACAGCGTTTCGACCCACGTGCTGCGGCGCGAAATCGTGACGGTCGACGCAGCGACGAAAGAGGAAAAAAGCCGCACGACGATCAGCGCGTACGCCTTGGACATGCCACGCAGGATCTTCACGCAGATTCGTCCGACGTCGATCTTCAAGGCGGTCTATGTGAACGGCGAAACACGAAAAATCACCTGGGCCGTCAGCAGCGCCGACGTGCCGGGAGAAATTATCTCAAATGCAACGCCGCCTGCGGCGGGCTCCGCCGACACCGAGGGCGGCAATCAGGCCAAGCACGGCGGTCGAAGGCTCGGGCACCGCGGTCGTGCTTAAAGCTGCCGGCGGCGCGCCGGCTGGACCTGGCCCGGTCCAGGCGGCCAGCAGCACGGTCAGGTCGTCAAAATTGACCGGCGATTTGTTGGGCATGACGAGATTCCCCGCCTCGGCTCCGACCTGCTTGTTCCAGTTTGCCAGCAGGACGGTGAGGTCTTCGAAGTCGACGAAGCCGTTGCGCGTTAGATCGGCCGCCAGCGAGGTGAAGCCGGGGTCGATGGCGTCGAGTTTGAGGTTGAACTCACCATCGAAGACAACGCTGCGATAGGTCTCGTCGATGTTGGTTCCGGTGAATCGCACGTCGTAGGTGCCGGCGTCGAAGCCGCCGACTTTGTATCCGCCGCCCAGCAGCGTCGTGGTCGACGCCACCAGCGTGTCGGTTCCGCTCAGCAGCACGTCGACGTCGAGCCCACCGAGGGCTTCGCCGATTGCGGGCGTGTAGAATTCGTCGCTGTTTACGTCGCGATACGCCACGCCGGTAATGAACGGGCCGCCGCCGGGCGCGGAAGTAAAGGCGAAGTCCTGCGTGGTGAGCACGGCGTGGGGGCAGCAGCCGAATCTTCCGTAGGAATCGCTGGTGCGGATGCCCAGGCCGACTTCGCGCCAGGCGGGATTCATGATGTTCGTGCGATGCCCTCGCCCGCTCACGCCGTCGTCGATGAACAGCTCGGCATGGTGCTTGTCGACTTCGCCCCGCGTGATAGGCAGCGGGATACTGCTGGCGGTTACCTGAAGATTCTCGCCTGCGCCCGCCGCGGGAACGAAGCTATAGCCGGCAGACCGCATGCGGCTGCCGATATCGGTGCCGCCGAAATTGTGGCCAAACGCGCCGTTGGCCAGCAGCGTGTCGCTGTAATCGCTGGCGGCGTCGATCAAATTCAGGTTGAACGCCAGCGGCTGCTTCGGGGCGCTGGAAATCGTGCCGGCCGGCAAACCCTCGTTCAAGTCCGCCGCCGCGTTTTCATCGTCGCCCCACGGCAGGTTCAAAAGCCGCTGGATTTCCAACAACGGATTGGCCCGAGCGAAATTCATCCGTTCAAGCATATACTGCTCGAACTCGGTCGGCTCACGGGCGGATGCGACGGAACAGGGCAGCAATGCAGCGAACCAACCGACAGCGCCCAACAAATAAGCCAGCCTCATGGTGTTTTTCCCGCAAGCAGAGTGCCCCCAACTGATCCACGCTCCAATGTATCAGACGGGACGTGTCTGGCCAAACGATTGGGCGCCGGGTGATTCGCGGCAAACGCGGCAAGATGCCGCGTCTACTTTACTTGCGCCTTCGCCGGCGAGTGAATCCGATGAGGCCGCACAGACCGATTGCGGCCAGCGCAAAGGTGGTCGGCTCGGGAATGAAGGTCATGGCCGCTTCAATCTCCTCCTGCGTTAGCGCGTGATCGAATATCTTGACTTCATCGATCAGGCCGACCGTGCCGCCGTCTATCGCCAGCGAGCCGCCGATTCTCGTCGGCGTTCCGCTGCCCGCCAGTGGGGCGCCGTCGACGGTATACTCACTCATTAAGACACCATCCACGTACATCCTGACATCCGGCTTGTCAATCACGGCGGCGATGTGATGCCACTCGCCCAAGGGCGGCCTTTGAACGCCGTCTCCGCCCCCATCGCCTTGGAACGCAGGGCTGACCAGCATCTCGAGCTGATTCGGATCTCGACGGTCGTCGCGAAGTGACCAAGTCGCCGCCTGGCGCTGTCCGACGATGTACCCGCAGCAAGCTCCCGTGGGGTCGCCGGACGGATTGTACCAACCCATCGCCGTCATTTGCATGCTGCCGACGAAATTCAACACCTCGTTGTTGTCGATAAAGACCTCACTGTTGCCGTCAAAAAACAACGCTCCTCCGGCTATCCCCGGTACCCGCGTGGCGCCCAAAATAATGCCGTCGTTCCCGTTGCCGGTCACGTCGAACGCGATGTCGCCGGCCGGCTCGTCGAAATTCCAATAGCCAACCAGCGCGGCCTGTGTGGGAGCCGCCCAAATCATACCGACCGCGAAGACCGAGCCAAACAACTGGAGCATGGATTTCATGAGGTCACCCGCTTTGAGATGGACGGCGATGCGAACACACTGGCAGTTCATGTGGGCCGGCGGCAAGACCGCGCTTTAACGACAGCGCCGACTCATGTCGCCATTCTAGTCACTGTGAACCATGACGCAAGAAAAAAACAGTGTTTTTTTGACGAATCGAGGATTTTCCCGGTCTCATCGTACTTTTTCGTGTCGAACGGCCACATTTAGCATCATTCGAGAAAAAAGTGTCTCACGAAACGACACTCGGCGAGCGGAGGCCGCTGGGCCGATGCGGCGAATGTCGAGGAAACAAGAAACGCATCGAAGCTGTCCTGACGCGAATTGAACCAGCTCACCCCTGTGCCAGCCGCATTAACGCACTCGGCAGGTAGCGCACCAAATCGCCGGCGATCAAAGAGACTTCGCCCAGCTTGGCCGCGGCCAGATCTCCGGACAGGCCGTGCAGGTAGACGCCGAGCTGCGCCGCCTCGAAGGTCGCTAGCCCTTGGCATAATAGCGCCACGATCACGCCGGTCAATACGTCGCCCGTGCCGCCGGTGGCCATGCCGGGATTGCCGGTCGTGTTTTCGACGTGCCGCTGGCCGTCGGTCACTAACGTGCGATGGCCTTTGAGCACGAGTACGACGCCCCAATGTCGGGCCAACTCGTCGGCCAGCACACGCTGTCGATCGACGTCGACGTCGGCATGTCCACAAAGTCGAGCAAATTCGCCGGGATGCGGCGTGAGAATCCGCGGTCCGGCCGGCTTGGGCAGCGGGCCTTGCTCGGCCAGGGCATTGAGAGCGTCGGCATCGACGACCAGCGGTTGGCGAAGCGTGGCGTACAGCTTCGAGACCAGCTTGTTCAAGGCGGGCGACCGCCCGAGTCCCGGGCCGATTGCCGCCGCCGTGGCTCCCTCGGCCCCTTTTTCGATCGGCTCGCGAGCTCCTCCGGCAATGTGACCGGCCGGGTCGCTGGCCAGGCCGAGCGTCATGTAACAGGGATTCAGCGAGGCCACGGTCGCAATGATCTGCTCCGGCACGGCCAGCGTCACTAATCCGGCGCCGCCGCGCAATGCCGACATACCGGCCAACGCCACCGCGCCGGCCATGCCACGCGAGCCGCCGACGATCAAGGCGTGACCGTAATCGCCTTTGTGACTTTGTGCCGCACGTTTCGGCAGCACGGGAAGATCGGCGGGAAGGTCGTCTGACATGACAGGGACTTTCAGTGAGCGGCAAGGCGTTAGCCGCCGGTTTTGTGTGGGAAAACGCAATGTTGATTTACCGGCGGCTAGCGCCTTGCCGCTCACTCTGCTAATCACCCTTCCTGCTGCCAACTGCCGCCCGCCGCGCGATCAAGCCCGCCACGTAGCCGGCTTTGAATCCGGCGTCGATGTTGACGACGGTGACGTTCGAGGCGCAACTGTTGAGCATCCCCAACAACGCCGCGATGCCGCCCAGGCTCATGCCGTAACCGACGCTGGTCGGCACGGCGACGACCGGGCAGGCGAGGTGCCCGCCGACGACGCTGGGCAGGGCGCCCTCCATGCCGGCGATGACGATCACGGCGTCACACGTTCGCAGCCGCTTGAGGTGTGGCTCCAAGCGATGCGGCCCGGCGACGCCGACGTCTTGAATGAGGGTGACTTCGACGCCCATCCAGCGCAGCGTCTCGCAGGCCTCTTCGGCCACCGGCCGGTCGCTGGTGCCGGCGGTCACCACGGCGACCCGACCTTGCGATGCTCTTTCGGCCCCGTTGCCGCCTTCGGCGTTGACGCGAAAGGTACGGCCGATTTCGTTGTACTTGCCACCAGGAAAATCCGCCAACAACGCGCTGGCCTGCTCTGCATCAATCCGCGTTGCCAGCGCATCGACGCCGTCGGCCAACAGCTCGCGAAAGATCGCGGCGATGCTGGCAGCCGTCTTGCCCTGGCCGAAGACCACCTCCGGCAGCCCACAACGTCGGCGGCGATCGAGATCGACCGTCGCATCGTCAGTCCGGGCCGATTTGGGCCGGGTCAATTCAGCTACGAACTGCTCCATCGACAAGGTGCCGGAGAGCAGCCGCTCGGCAAGTTTTTCCAAGTCGCTAGTGTCCATGCTTAAATCGTAACGCGCTCGGCCGTGGGAATCGAGCGGCCCGGCGGTGTGTAGCGGTGCTTGTTGTCTAGTGTCGGACGTGATATGCAAGGCGTTTCACCATCCATTTCGATCAAAGGCCAACCCCATGAGCCGACATCAACAACGACGCGATAAGCTTCGCAAGCTGCTTCGCCGCGAGGACATCAACGCGATCTTGGTTACCAATGAGACCAACGTCACTTACCTAACCGGCTTTACGGGCGACAGCAGTTATTTGCTACTGACCGCCGACGATGAAGTGCTACTCAGCGATCCGCGCTACACGACCCAGTTAGCAGAGGAATGTCCCGATTTGGAACTGGCCATTCGCACGCCGACGATCAACGTCACCGAGTTGACGGTCAAGGTTCTTAAAAAGGCCAAGCTAAGCCGCGTGGCGATTGAAGCGTCCACGATGAGCGTCGCCCAAAAAGACCAAATCGGGCGGGCTCATCCTAAGCTCCAGATCACCAATACGATTGGGCTGGTCGAACAGTTACGGGCGATCAAGGACCGCGACGAAGTGCAGCGCATTCGCGAGGCCGGGCGAATCGCTGAAAAGGCCTTCGCCGTCTTGCGGGCGACCCTGCGGCCGGAGCAGACCGAAAAACAGGTGGCCGATCAGTTGGAGTATCAGATGCGGCTGTTCGGCGCCACCGACCGGGCTTTCGCGTCCATCGTCGCCGTCGGCCCCTGGGCCGCCCTGCCCCACGCCACGCCGGGAAACCGCCTGATTGGCCAAAGCCCGTTCGTGCTGGTCGACTGGGGAGCCCGAGGAGACCAGTATGTGAGCGACTTGACGAGGGTGTTGGTGACCGGTAAAATCCCCGCTAAGTTCGACAAGATATTCGCCGTGGTGCTCAAGGCTCACGACGCGGCGATCGAGGCGATTCGGCCTGGAGTCGCTTGCCAGGACGTGGACGCGGCGGCTCGCAAGGTCATCAGCAAGGCCGGTTACGGTCGCCGTTTCGGCCACGCCCTGGGCCATGGTATCGGACTGGAGGTTCACGAGGCGCCGCGACTGGGCGGAAAACAGAAACAGCCGCTCAAGGCCGGCATGGTCGTCACGGTCGAGCCAGGAATCTATCTTCCCGGCTGGGGCGGAATCCGCATCGAAGACGACGTGCTGGTCACCCGCGACGGACACGAAGTCCTCACCAGCCTGCCCAACGATCTCGACTCGGCGTTTGTTGCTTAGAACCACTGGCGTGTAAAGCCGCGACCATTGGTCGCGCCACAGTATATCCATCGGAGAACCCTATCATGGCCGGTTCCGACTCCGGCGACGTGTTCGATATCAAACGCATCCGCCGTCTTGTTGAATTGATGAAAGCGCACGATCTGAATGAGATCGATCTGCGCGACGGTGAGCAGCAGATCCGATTGCGACGCGAAGATGAGACCGTTGTGACGCAGGCGGCGCCGGTAATTCCGGCCGCAGCTGCGCCCGCTTCGGCTGCCCCAGCTCCACCAGCACCGGCGGCGGAGGCCGAAGACGAGGGCCTGTTCGTCATTAGCCCGATGGTCGGCACGTTTTTTACCGCGGCGAGTCCCGACACGGAAGATTTCGTCAAGGTCGGCGATCACGTCGGCCCGGAAACCACCGTATGTATTGTCGAGGCCATGAAGGTCTTCAACGAAATTCCCGCCGAGGTCTCCGGCAAGATCGTCGCCGTGCTCGTCCAAAACGGCGACCCCGTCGAATTCGGCCAAAAAATCTTCAAAGTAGCGCCGCAATAGCGCCCGCGTCGCGCCCTGTTCAACGGTTCCGTGCAAGATATCGGAAGGAGTTAGGAGTTAGGAGTTAGGAGTCAGGGGCTAGGGACTAGGGATATCGCGAATTGCGCCTCTCCTAATTCCCTAGCTCCTAAATCCTAGCTCCTAGCTCCTAAACACCCGAATGTACAAACGCATCCTCATCGCCAATCGTGGAGAAATCGCCCTGCGGATTATCCGCGCGTGCCGAGAATTGGGCGTCGAGACGGTGGCGATCTTTAGCGAGGCGGACCGCGGGGCACTTTATTTGGAACTGGCCGACGAGGCGTATTGTGTTGGGCCGGCCAAGAGCAGCGAAAGTTATCTGAAAATCAACAGCGTGGTGGCCGCTGCCGAAGTTGGCAACGTGCAGGCGATCCACCCCGGCTATGGCTTCCTGGCCGAGAACGCTCGCTTCAACGAAATCTGCCGAAGCTGCAACATCGACTTCATCGGACCCTCGCCCGAAGCGATGAACCGGCTCGGCGACAAAAATCGGGCCCGCGCATTGGCGAAAGCGGCCGATGTGCCGATCGTGCCGGGCAGCGAGGGCCTCGTTGAATCCGAGGCGGAAGCGCTGCGGATTGCCCACGAGATTGGCTTTCCCGTGCTCATCAAGGCCTCGGCCGGCGGCGGGGGCAAGGGCATGCGCGTGGCGCTCAACGACCTGGCGCTGCAGTCGGCCGTGCAGCAAGCCCGCACCGAGGCCGAGGCGGCCTTTGGCGACGGCAGCCTGTACATCGAACGATTCGTCGAACGGTCGCGGCACATCGAGGTGCAAGTTTTGGCCGATCATCACGGCAACGTGGTCCATCTCTGGGAGCGCGAATGTTCGGTGCAGCGGAGACACCAGAAACTAATCGAAGAGAGCCCCGCCCCGAACTTGCCCGAGGAAATCCGCCGCAACATGTGCGAGGCGGCCGTGCGGATGATTCGCGCCGCCGAGTACACCAACGCCGGCACAGTCGAGTTCATTCTCGATCGCGAAGGCAACTTTTACTTCATCGAGGTCAACGCCCGTATTCAGGTCGAACATCCGGTGACGGAGATGGTCACCGGGATCGATCTGATTAAATCGCAGATTCGCATCGCCGCCGGCGAGCCGCTGCCTTTCTCGCAAGACGACATCCCGCAACGCGGCGCCGCGATTGAGTGTCGCATCAACGCCGAAGATCCGGCCAACGGCTTTCGGCCGTCGCCAGGACGCATCGAAAGGCTTGTCGTGCCCGGCGGGCTGGGCGTCCGTTTTGATTCGCACGCCCACAGCGGTTACGTGGTTTCGCCGCATTACGACTCGATGATCGGCAAGCTGATCGTCCACCAACCGACCCGCGAAGAAGCCATCGCCTGCATGCAACGCGCGCTGCGCGAACTACGAACCGACGGCATCAAAACCACCGTGCCGATCCACCAAGATATCCTCGGCCATTCGACCTTCGTCCAAGGCCTCGTCGATACCAAATGGGTCGAACGGACCTGGACAAGTTGATGGATGATCGTTTTCCAATGACAAATGACAAATGACAAATGACAAATGACAAATGACAAATCGTGGCGGTCGGCCGGGATTCGTGGCGTTGGCGTCTCCTGGCCCGCTTTCATTTATCATTCATTATCCGTCATTAGTCATTCGTCATTTTCCTCTCACCTCGACTTTTCTCTCCGCATCCATCATGCCCGAATCATCCACGCTCGACCGACCACCCAAGTCCGAAACCGACTTTCGCCGCGTTGCCATTTTATTCGCCGGCGGGCCGGCACCGGCGGCTAACGCGGTGATTTCCTGCGCGGCCAATTCATTCCTGCGTAACGACATCGAAGTGCTGGGAATTCGCTACGGATACTCCGGCCTGGTCCAGTTCGGCCCCGACCGGCCGATGCAGGAGGATCGCGACTATCTCCAGATCGATCATCGCCTGCTCAAGCGCTCGCGCAATAGCCAGGGCATCATGATCGGCACCGCCCGGACGAATCCCGGCAAAAACATCTCCTGCCCGGCACATCTCGACGATCCCCAGCGCTGCGCCCCGCTGCGAACGGTTTACGAAGCGCTCTGCTCGCTGGAGGTCGACGCCCTGATCTCGATCGGCGGCGACGACACGCTCAAAACGGCCAACAAGCTCAAGCTGTTTCAAGATCGGCTACCCGAGGGCAGTCATAAAATTCCGATCGTGCATCTGCCCAAGACCATCGACAACGATTACATGGGCATCGACTTTACCTTCGGCTATTTCACGGCGGTCGATTTTCTGGCCGGTGAAATTCGCAACCTAATCGCCGATGGCGAGGCCAGCAAGTCCTATTTTCTCACCGAAGCGATGGGCCGCAGCGCCGGTTGGCTGGCCTATGGCGCTGCGATTTCCGGCGAAGCCAGCCTGGTCATCAGCGTCGAAGACATCGCCGGCAAGTATCTCGGCAGTGAACAGGTCAGCAACGAGGCGTCGGGCGAGACGACGACGCGGCAGATCATGAATGTCGATCTGGTCATCAAGCGAATCGTCGCCACCATGCGCGCACGTGAAGACGAAGGCAAGGAGTTTGGCGTCATCGTCGTGGCCGAGGGGCTGGCCGAGTATCTGCCCAACGAATACCTCAAAGGCATTCCCCGCGACGAGCACGGGCACATTTCTATCTCGCAGGTCAACCTCGGCCGGATGTTTTCCGAGTTGATCGCCGAGGAGTATCACGCCCAGACCGGCAACCACCGCAAGGTAACCGGGCTCCAGCTTGGCTACGAATCTCGCTGCGCCAAGCCACACGCCTTCGACGTCATGCTCGGCAGCCAGCTCGGCGTCGGCGCGTATCGGGCGCTCGTCGAAGAAAACCTCAACGGCGTGATGGTCTCGGTCTCTGGCCAGCTCGAACTCAACTACGTCCCGTTTGACACCCTCGTCGACCCGGAAACCCTGGTAACCGTCGTCCGCCACATCGAGCGCGGCAGCGACTTCCAGCGGCTGGCAAGGTTTCTCGAAACCTACGTCAACGACTAACCCGCCGCGCGAACGTAGATCCCGCCTGCCGGGCGGGATCTCATCGCGCGCGTCGTGCCGCCCCCGTGAGCGGCAAGGCGCTAGCCGCCGGTGATCCCAGGTTACGTCTTCCCACACAATACCCGCGGCTCGCGCCCCGCGCGTAACCTCTCCCGCTTGCGGGAGAGGTCGGGCTCTCAGAGTGCGGGAGAGGGTTTTCTTAGTTTTCTCCATTCCGAAATCGCCCAACCGTCCGCTCACCATCGTTTTACCAGTAGCCACGCTCGCCAGAGCTTAGATTCGCGTTTCGCATCAGCCGCTGGGCGCTAGCCCACGGTTCTTTCGCGTCATATCTCCCCTCGGAACCGGGCGCCATCGCGTCGCGGCTGATGTTTTGAGGCGTGGAAAAGGGGACAGGTCCAATTTGCCGGGACGGCCCGGAGGGTGCTTCGCACAAATTGGACCTGTCCCCTTTTCCGAGCCCTGGCGTGAACGAAAGAGCGAATTAAAGCGGGTCGGCAGCAATGCTTGGAGTGAAGTATGACTCCCGTCGCTTTTTAGTTCGTCCGATAATATCCCCCACTGCGTCCCCACCGCAAACCGCCGCGCCGTGTTTGAGCCCGCCGCACTGCTCATTGAGTTTGCGCTACTTGGAACTATTTTTCGATGCAATACAGAAACTTGTCCGATCGCAGGATCAATTGACCGTCGCTCACCGCGGGGCTGGCGCTGAACTCGCTCTTGTCGGAAAGCCGGTTATGGGCCACCTCGGTCAGCTCAGGCGTGGCTTCGAGCACGTACGTTCCGTCGCGGCGACTGACCGCGTAAAGTTTGCCGTCGATCAACACGGCCGAGGCGTAAAACGAGCCGCCGAGGCGCTTGCGGGCCACTTCCTTGCCGGTCTTGGCGTCGACGCACATCGCGATGCCGCGATCGGTGAACCAATACAGATGCCCTTTGTGCAACACGGGCGACGACACATAAGAACCGCCGCGGGTCGACCAGATGACGTTGGTTTTCGTCACGTCGCCCTTGCCGCCCAGCCGCACGGCCGCCCGCCCACCGCCTCGCCCGCCGATGGCATATACCACGGCGTCCTGGCTGATCAGGCTGGGACAGGCATTCAAATCGACTTTGGTTTCGGCGAACCAGTTGAGCTTGCCGGTGTCGAGGTTCAGGCTCCAGATTTCGTTGGGCACCGAAAGCAAAAGCTCGTCCTTGCCCGCGGCGTTCTTGGCCACCAGCGGAGTCGAGTAGCATCGCGACAGGCTGCTCGCCTCGGTCTTCCAGAGTTCCTTGCCCGTCTTCTTGTCAAATGCGCGGACCGATTCGCTTTCGGCCGCGGCGGTAACGATCAGGCGGTCCTTGTACAAAATCGGGCTGGCGGCCGAGCCAAACATCGAGGCGTTCTCGCTGCCGACGCTCTGCTGCCAGAGCTGCTTGCCTTGCATGTCGAAGGCCAGCACGCCCGTATTGCCGAACAAGACGTAAATGTTCTCACCGTCGCTGACCGGCGTGTGCGAGGCGAAACCGTGGCTCGTGCCGAATCGCGGGCCGCTGCGCTCCGCCACCTTCGAGGGCACGACCTTCGACCAGGCCACCTTGCCACTCCGCCGATCGACGCAGACGAGATGCCGCTTAAGATTCCTCGTGTCGCCCGAGTAACAGGTCACCAGCACCTTGTCGCCAACCACCAGCGGGCTGGAGAAACCCTTGCCCGGCATTTTCAGTTTCCACTTAACATTCTTCTCGTCGCTCCATTCGGTCGGAATGTTCGTATCGCTGCTGATGGCCTGTCCGTTCGGCCCGCGAAACTGCCGCCATTCGGCCGCGCTCAGCCGCGTCGCAGCCAAAGGTATTACGAGCAGCAGCAAGAGGAACATCCCGGCACGCCGACGGCGGAGCATTGCATCGATCATCGCAACCATCCTTTCAATACCATCCTGACAATGACATGGAGCGCTCTAGTGGCCCCGAGGAACAAGAACCGGTAGCATAACCCCTCCGCCCGCCAATTTCCACCAGGCGCCGATATTCGTCAGCGGCAAGGCGCTCGCCGCCGGTGATCTTAGGTTACCTCTTCCCGCCCAAAACCCGTGGCTAACGCCTGGCGGCTCACCGTGCGCTCGCGCTCAATACCAGCCCGCCGCGCCAGCAAGTGGATCACCATCACCCGCCGATCCACTTGCTCGCGCCGCGTGCTTGTACTGCCCCGTAACCGCCTTCCCCATTCCGAATTCCGAATTTGCCTGCCGCACCCCGCCGGACACGGACGTCAATCGGTGATGCGCGCCCGAAGACTCTCGGCCGGGCGCTTTTCCTGCCGCCGAACTTCCGAATTCCGAATTTGCCCGGCCCCTCTCCAACCACGTCAGTGACGTAGCGAATCAGCGTAATGTTCGTATGCAAGTCCTTTCCTTCAAGCAGGCCGCGTAGTGCCTGCCCCGGGTTTTGCCATTCACTAGCGGAAACTTTTGCGGGCTCAATTTTCGATCGAATTGGCATGGCAGACGCACCTTTGGACAACGAGGGTTAGGTCGGATTATTCATCAGCCGCGGGGCGCTAGCCCCCGGTTCTTAGTGCAACCAGTACGAACCGGGGGCTAGCGCCCCGCGGCTGATTGACAGGCTGTTTTTTCCCAAAGAATCTAAATAGTTCCCTATCGATTCAGGCTCTGTCTCAAAACACCTTAGATTCGTGTTTCGCATCAGCCGCTGGGCGCTAGCCCACGGTTCTTTTGCGGCATATCTCCCCATGGAACCGGACGCTAGCGCGTCGCGGCTGATGTTTTGAGACAGAGCCTGGTTTCCTGCCTTGAGCCATGCGCCTGGAGTACACTAAAGAGCGAATTAAACGGGGACGGCAGCAATACTTGGAGTGAAGTATGACTCCCGTACCTTTTAATTCACCCCTGATCGGGGACGACGCTCCTATTTTCTTTGTCGAGTTTCGACCAACTGGCCATTCAGATAAAGAGTGAACTCGCTAACAGACCACGTAATCATAACCATGACGCTCTGCCCAATTGTTTCACCCACGCTGTGGGCAAAAGTTTCCATTCCGTCCGGATACACAAATTTCACAAGAAGTTGGCCATTGCGCTTTTCCACTCTCAACTCCATGTCGTTGCGACGCGCTGGAGGGAATGTGTAATTCGATGAATTTGTCGACCAATCAGCATGCCAATGATAAATGGGATAGCCGAATGTTCCTTCGCTAGGCATTCCGCGTTCCAGATTCGGGAGGGCTTTGAAAACCCATTCCTTGTACTTTTTGACACTAAGGGCCCACATGTAACGACATTTTCCTTCGTCACGATTAACACCGCCAAGTATTACGACGTCCGATTCGTCCTCGTCAACTAAGACGTTTCCATCACAATCCGCCTCGACATGAAAATTCTTCGCGACTCCTTTCTCTGAACAACGTATCGGCACCCCAAAACTATCTACTACAATTTGGAGAATCTGACGCAAGTCCATCCATGGATTGATCGTGCCCCCTGGTAGAACGTCAGAAAGCCGCAGGGCCAAAAGGGCTGTCACGTGAGTGATCTTGGATTCGTCCCTATCTTCGTCCTCGTCAACCCCTGAGACCGCGCCAATGACAAACACTGGCCCCTCCGTGAACCATCGAACGGCGATAATCATAGCGGGCGCTGAGACAAGTATGCCTCGATGCGGATAATTGACGGTCATACTGATTGCATCTTGACAAAGTCCCCCCATTTCTTCCACACGTCCCGAAAGCGGCCCGGGGGCCACAATAATTGGTTCCCGGCGCTCCTCTTCAGATGATGTCTCCCCAGACTTAAGTCGAAACGGCGCTAATGGATCATCCAGCAATATCGCCTGCTCATCGTCATCCAATACTCGCCCCCAGCACATCGCCTGCTTCCATGTTGAGCCGTGCCATACGCCGTCCTTTCGAAAACACAAACCGGGGTTATTCTCGTCCACCGACCACATGACGTCGTCAGCACTCAGAGTGCCTTCAACGTCGATACCGAACAATGTTAATGGCCCGAGATTCTCAAACGGTTTGAACGGGGACGAAGCAAGATGTTCCCCATTGAAGTTCAGATTCAATTGGCCGCTTTGCCATGTGACGAAGATTGTTACTTCCGCTTCGGGTTCAAACGACTTTGAGACGACATTTTTCTCTTGGCCCGCACTGTCATAGAGTCGAATACGGAACGAAGAATCCTTCTGAAGAATCAAACTTATTCGGTTTACACGCACACCGCCAACGACATCCATTAGCATCATGTTTGGTGACCGCGTGCCCATCTTCCACACAAACATTATTGTCCCCGATTCGGCTTGATCTGTGTCTAGGTATTCGCCAACAGATCTGTACCCCGCTCCCCGGAGACCATTCGTAAGGCATCGCAATACCTCCGCGTGCATTGGTGTGTGCGATGCGGGAAGTCGATTTGGTTTTTTCGCAGCCTGCTCCTCAAGCAATTCAATCATTCGTTTCTGTTTTTCGGCACTGTCAACCTTTGACAGGACGTCATCCTGAACACACAAAGCGTGTAATTTCGTGGCCAACTTGTCGATAAGAGGACTTGCATCCTCTAGGGGCAGGGTAAAAAAGCCCCGCGGTTCGGAAAGAGTCTCACCGATCACTTGGTGTCGCTCAACAAGGGCGGCGTGCCACTCTTCGACTGTTGGGACGTTAGGCTCCGCAAGCTTTTTGCGGAGGGCGACAAGTTTCGGGTATAGTTGAACTTCGTCGTCGTTTAATTGCGGCACTAGTGATTCAGGAGCAACATCTAATTGATGTTCCTCCACCCATATGCGAATCTCTCTCAAAAACCTTTTCTCCAAAGTTGGAGAGAGAAAGCTATCCGCTAACTTCGTCAGACCAAAACCGGTAAGCCACGAAAGAAGTTCAAAGGCCATTGTAGGGATCCCGTTCACAAGGTGGCGGTCGACCGTCAAACCGTTCACGCCCAGTATACGGTGTTTCGGAAAAGTTGGGGTCAGGGAAAGCGCCGGGATAAACCGGCTTGGGATTGGGAATGAAAGAGTCCTACAGAGAAGGCTTAGCCAGTCGCTCTGGCCTCGAACCGTACGCTGGTGATGGTAACGTCGCGGGTGTAGCATCG